>JBAYGB010000043.1:0-6549 GCA_041666885.1 Patescibacteria group bacterium
AATTTCCAATGAATTTTCAATGATAAAATTTTAAACAAAGTTTCTCCGTCCGCAACCACGACCCCTCCGTCCCGAGCAACTCGGGACACCTCCCCTTAGCAAGGGGAGGAATAATGCGGAAAGAAAAATGTTGACTCGGCATTTATTCTTCCCCTTTATAAGGGGGAGTGGCCGCCGTTTCGGCGGACGAGGGGGTCGGGAATGCTGAAAATAAAATTAACATTTAAGCATTCGAAATTTGACATTAAAACCTAATTTTTATAAAAAAGCATCCCTTCTTATAAATGGATGTTTTTTATTGCAAATAAGTTTTTACGTTTTATATTATCGTCCATAGTCCGGCCAAAAATATAATTTGCAGTATCAGGCCGAGCGTCAGAGAAATTTCATGGGGGATAAGGCGGATATGAATAAACAGATGAAAATTTTGCAGGGGCGTTAACAGGCGATATAATCCGCGCGCCAAAGTGTTGGTAAAATTTTCACATAAACGATGCAAAGCCGTCAGCCAGTCGGGCAGAATGGAGCCGATAATCGCGGCGATCATCACCATATTAAGCGTTAAGTCCGGCTTGAAATGAAACAGCAATAACAGATTGGTTAATAAAATCGCCTGGTCAACTACCGCGAGATAACTTAGTTTGGTCAAAGAAAGCTGATTTAATTTTTCATCGCCGTGCGGAATGGCGTCAAACAGATAATGAGAAAACAACCCGCCCAAAAAAGCCCAAGCGGGGTTGGACAAATTTTCGCCGATAAAAACGCCGACGGTAGAGTGGACAGTCAAAAACATAACAATCAGTTAGAAAGTTTGTAAAGTTAGAAAGTTTGTAAAGTAATAATTTCTGACTTTTAACTTTATAAACTTTATAACTTTTAAACTAAGATTGGTGCCCGAGGAGAGACTCGAACTCTCACGGTATTGCTACCACTGGATTTTGAGTCCAGCGCGTCTACCAATTCCACCACTCGGGCAAGCTATTATTTACCTTATCTTATCTAAAATAATACAGATTGTCAAAAGGAAGGCGGATGTTGTATAATAGTAATGTAAAATTTTATAATTTTTAATTTTATAATTTTTAAATAAATTCTAATTGTCATTGCGAGGAGTCCTCGACGAAGCAATCCCGTATTCAACGCGTCAATAGCGGGATTGCCGCGCTTCACTCCACTACCGTTCCGTTTCGCTCGCAATGACAGAAATCAAAAATTAAAAATTATCCAGATGTCCAAGATTATCTCCATCATAAATCAAAAAGGCGGCGTCGGCAAAACAACCACGGCGGTTAACCTCGGCGCGTATTTGGCGCATCTGGGCAAGCGCGTGCTTCTGGTTGATATTGATCCGCAAGCGAACGCGACGAGCGGCCTGGGGATAAAACATCAAGAATTGGACAAGGGCGTTTACGAGGCGATTTTGGGAATTTCTCCCTTGCACGAAACCATTCAACATACGGTGCAAGAAAATTACAAAGTCGCGCCGGCGACAATCGCTTTGGCCGGCGCGGGCATTGAACTGGTCAACATGTCGTCCCGCGAGTTCCGGCTGGAACAAACTTTGCGCGCCATTCGCGATGAATATGATTATATTATTGTTGACTCGCCGCCGAGCCTGGGGCTTTTGACCGTGAACGGTTTGGTCGCGGCTGATGAAATTTTAATCCCGATTCAATCGGAATATTTCGCGCTGGAAGGCTTGGGGCATTTGCTCCATACCATCAGTTTGGTGCAAAACGGTTTAAAGCCGTCCTTGGGTATTATGGGCGCGGTGATTACAATGTATGATTCGCGCAACCGGCTGTCACACGAGGTGATGAACGAACTGTACCAATATTTTCCCAACAAAGTTTTTCGCACGGTTATCCCGCGTTCGGTCAAACTTGCCGAAGCGCCCAGTTTCGGCCGTTCCATTTTGCACTATGATCCGTATTCGCGCGGCGCGAGAGCGTATGAAAAATTGGCGAGAGAAGTGATTGATTTGGAGAAATAATTTTTTAATTTTTAAACACATACCCCTCCGCCTGCCGAAGCGGCAGCCACCTCCCCTTAGTAAGGGGAGGAATAATGCACATAACTAATATAAAATCGGCATTTATTCCCCTCCTTTATAAGCCTGCCTGCCGGTAGGCAGGGAGGGGTGCCCGAAGGGCGGGGAGGTTGGGTTAAAAATTAAGTCATTGATAAATTGAAAATTATTTGAAAATTTAAAATCTAAAATCAAAAAATTTTTTGTTTAGATTTTTGGCATTAGGATTTGGTTTGAAATAGTTTGAAATAGTTTGGGTTTATTTTTTATAAAAATAATAAATTATTTTAAATAAATATTATATGGTTAAGCAAAATACATCCTCCTTGGGCCGCGGTCTCAGCTCTTTAATTCCTCAAAAAGGCGCGTCGCAAGTTGAAAGTGGCGGCGAACAAACTTTGGACGAGGGGGTACTCGTACCGGTGCGGCCAACCGGTGATAACCCGATAGTAACCAACCGCGGTGAGCAATTGAAATATATTCCGATTCATTTAATCAGCGCGAACCCGATGCAGCCGCGGGCGCAGTTTGATAATGACGCTTTGGACGAACTGGCGAATTCCATTAAAGAACAGGGAATTTTGCAGCCATTGGTCGTGACCGTCAAAGAAGACGGCCGGTATGAGTTGGTAATGGGCGAGCGCCGGTTGCGCGCGGCCAAACGCGCCGGACTGAACACGGTGCCGGCAATAGTGCGGGAAGCGAGCGAGCAGCAAAAGTTGGAATTGGCGCTGATTGAAAATATCATGCGCGAGGATTTAAACCCGGTTGAACTTGCGGTTGCTTATGAAAAATATTTGCAGGAATTTGAATTAACGCACGAAGACGCGGCGCGCCGGTTGGGAAAATCGCGTTCCAATATTTCCAATACTTTACGCTTGTTGCAATTGCCGGACGAGATAAAATCCGCTTTGCGCGAAGGCCGGTTGTCCGCCGCGCACGCCAAAATTATCGTTGGGTTGCCGAACGTTGAACAGCAGTTGGATATGTATAAGCGCGTCGTGGAGCGCGGGCTGTCCATCAACCGCATGCGGGTAGAGATCCAAAAAGTCGGCGGCACCAAAGAAGCGCGCCTGAAAGTCTATCCTCAGGATGAAGAAATGCAAAAAAAATTGCGCCAGTTTTTAGGCACAAGAGTTTCCATTCAGCGCTCGGGATACAAGGGGAAAATTTTGATTGATTTTTTTAACTATGACGAAATGGTGGAGATAGTCAATAAGATATTAAACAATAATTAGTATTGTTTCATTGTTAAATTGTTACATTGTCAACCCCTCTGTCCCGAGCGGCTCGGGACATCTCCCCTTATAAAGGGGAGAAATAATGCGAAGCAACGACAATATCAAATCGGTATTTATTCTCCCCCTTAAATTTCCCCCTTTCTAAGGGGGAATGCCGAAGGCAAAGGGGTTAGGGGGAGTGGCCGCCGTTTCGGCGGACGAGGGGGTCGGGGAGCTATGAGAGTCGGGCACTCGAATTTATCCCTCTGGCGCAACGCCACCTCCCCTTATAAAGGGGAGGAATAATGCGGAGAAAAAACAATGTTAAATTCGGCATTTATTCCCCTCCTTTATAAGGAGGGGGCAGGGGGAGGTAAGCAATGGAACAATGTAGCAATAGTTTCTATTTCCACTTGATAAACTTCATAAAGCCGCCGTCTTCTTTCAATGATTGCTTTATTTTTTCCCGCGCGCGGGCGGTTTTGGCGATTTTCATCCAGTCACGGCTGGGTTTTTTATTTTTTTCGGTGATTATTTCCACCGTATCGCCGCTTTTTAAAACGGTATCCAATTTGTTTATTTTATCGTTAATCATCACGCCGACGCAATGGTTGCCGATGTCCGAATGCACGGCATAAGCAAAATCAATCGGCGAGGAGTTTTCCGGCAAGTCAATCACGTCGCCTTTGGGCGTAAAGACAAAAATGCGGTTTTGAAAAACGTCAATTTTCGCAACCGAGACGAATTCTTCGCTGTTTTTCGTCTGGCGCATCAGTTCCATAATGTCGCGCACCCATTTCGGCTGTTTGCCAAAAGCGATTTTTTTATTTTTGTAATACCAATGGGCGGCAATGCCATAAAGCGATTCCTCGTACATTTTTATCGTCGCGACTTGGAATTCCGTCACTTTGCCGTGCGGACCGAAAACCGTCGTATGCAGCGCCTGGTAGCCGTTGGGTTTGGGTACGGCAATGTAATCTTTAAAGCGGTTGGGTTTTGGTTTCCACAAAGAATGGATTACGCCGATGGTTTTGTAGCAATCGGCGATTGTATCCACAATGACGCGCAGAGCGAAGACATCATAAATTTCCGAAAATTTGCGCTCTCGTTTTTGCATTTTTAAAAAGATACTGTATAAACTTTTGAAGCGGCCTTTGATTTCAAATTTAATGTTCGCTTCTTTTAATTTCGGTATCACCAAATTTTCCGTTTCTTCTATGAACTGTTTATTGCTTATTTTTTGTTCAATATTATATTTATATTCCAATTTTTTATATTCTTCCGGATGCAAGTGTTTAAAACACAAATCTTCCATTTGGTGCTTAAAATGCCAGACGCCGAGCAAACCGGCGATTGGCACATAAATTTCCATCGTTTCTTGCGCTATGCGAACGCGTTTTTCTTCCGGCAAAGCGTCCAGCGTTTCCAAATTATGCAGGCGATCGGCAAAGCGGATTAAAATCACGCGGATATCGGCCGCCATGGCGATAAACATTTTTTTCAAGCTCTCAGTATGGCGTTCAATGCCGCGGTATTTCACTTTGCTTAATTTGGTGATGCCTTCAACCAAGGACGCGACTTTTTTGCCGAATTGTTTTTCCAGTTCCGCCAAGCTGACGTTCGTATCTTCCGGCACGTCATGCAGGAGCCCCGCGATAACCACGTCGGTTTCCGATCTTATTTCCGCGAGCGTCAACGCGGTATGCAAAGGATGCTGAATGTAGGGTTCGCCCGAGCGGCGGGTTTGGCCGGCGTGCGCTTTGGCCGCGTATTCATAAGCCAGCTCAATCATCGCCGTATCCGCGCGCGGATCGTTTTTTTTAATTTGGGCGATGAGTTGTTGGATAGTTACCGGCATAGAATTTTCAATGTCATTGCGAGAAGGAGCCTGCCTGCCCGCTTCGCCGGAGCTTCAACGAGGCGAGCCGGTAGGCAGGTCCGCGACGACGAAGCAATCCCGTGTTTAGTGCGTTAATAACGGGATTGCCGCGCTTCGCCACCCAAGGCGGCTCGCTCGCAATGACAGAGACTTGAAATTTTATTTACATTCTTTATTTGAGCACTTAACTTCATCTTTACTTTCCACCATCAACGAGCCGCATTTCTCACATTTTTGTCCGGTCGGTTTCCCCCAGAGTGTAAATTTGCAGGCGGGATAGCTGGAACAGCCGTAGAAAAATCCGCGACGGCTGCGTTTTTTGGTAATCTCACCCTTACCGCAATTCGGGCAGGGAATACCGGTACCATTGGTGTTGAGAATAAATTTGCATTTAGGATAGTTGGAACAAGCCATAAACGGACCGTATTTGCTGATTTTCGCAACCAGCGGCGAGCCGCATTGCTCGCAGACTTTTCCCTCGTATTTTTTAGCGAACTCGGTTAATTCCACGCCGTCTTTTTGTCCGTCATGGTCTTTGTCGGCGTTAGGCAAATTTTTGGTATTTTTACATTCAGGATAGTTAGTGCAGGCTAAAAATTTACCGAAGCGTCCCATCTTTATTACCATCGGCGAGCCACATTTCTCACAGACTTCGTCGCTTTTTTCTTCCGTCAGCTCTTTTTTGGAAAGCTCTTTGTGCTTTTGCTCCAAATTTTTGGCAAACGGGCCGTAGAAATTATCAATTATTTTTTGCCACTCTTTGCCGCCGCGCGCGATGTCATCCAAATTTTCTTCCATTTCGGCGGTGAATTGGTAATCAACGATTTCGGGAAAATGTTTAACTAACAGGTCAATAACCACAAAGGCGATTTCGGTCGGCGCCAGTTTTTTATTTTGGTCGCGTTCCACGTAATTGCGGTCAATGATAGTGGAAATCGTCGGCGCGTAAGTGGACGGCCGGCCGATGCCGTATTTTTCCATTGTTTTAACGAGCGTCGCGTCCGAATAGCGCGCCGGCGGCTCGGTAAAATGCTGTGTCGCCATTATTTCTTCCGCGGTTAATTTTTCTTTGGTTGAAACTTGCGGTAAAATATTTTCTTTCGCGCTTTGCGGATAAATTTTTAAATAACCGGCAAAAACTATCGTTTGGCCGTTCGCGCGCAACAAATAGGTGTCATTGCGAGGAGTCCGCGACGAAGCAATCTCGCCATTGTCCGTATTACCACGGGATTGCTTCCCCGCCGATTCGGCGGGTCGCAATGACAGAGCTTGAATATCAATCGCGGTATTATTCAAAATCGCCGGCGCCGCCTGCGACGCAAGCGCGCGCTGCCAAATCAGCTGGTATAATCTTTTTTGCCGCGCGTCTATTTCAGCCGGTAAATCTTCCGCCCGCATTCCAGCATCGGTTGGCCGAATCG
>JBAYGB010000044.1:0-6524 GCA_041666885.1 Patescibacteria group bacterium
CCCAGCCATAAAAATATATAAACTTAACAAGCAGTAAAAATGCCGTGCTCCCCGCCCGCCACGCAAGCCAGAGCCTTGCGAAGGCGTTGCGGGCGCGGTAACCAACTGAGCTACCCAGCCATAGTTTTATCCGAACGCCTCCCAAAATATAGCTCCGCGCAAAAAATTAATAAACATGAAGGTGTTGGGATTTATTATAAAAAACTCCCAATTTAGGAAGTTTTCTACCGTTAGATTAACATATCAATTAAGATAAATCAAGCGCTAATCCATTGCTAATCGTTCTCTTACTTTTTTAACGATATCTTCAAGCTTCCAATCGGCTTTGACCAAAAAATCATAAGCGCGATTTTTCATCGCCTCGGCCACTTTATCCGAATCGCTTAAATTGGTAAGCATAATTACCGGCACTTCATTCCCCCACTCATCCTGCCGCAATTTTTCCAAAACGCTTAAGCCGTCCATTTTGGGCAAAATAATATCCAATAAAATTATATCCGGATGATTTTCCAAGGCTGATTTTAAACCAATCTCGCCATTGTCCGCTTCCAGCACGGTAAAGCCTTCCAGTTTAAATTTATCGCTCATGGAACGCAAAGTTAAAGCATCATCTTCAACCATCAAAACTTTTTTAGAATTTTCCATATGTTTTCACTCTTACCAATTACAAATTATTTACCAATATACAAATGCGATTTCATTCTGCCATTAATGACTAATTATTTGTAAATTTGTATTTGATTTGTAATTAGTAGTAGTTATAAAGGAATAAAAAAATAAAAAGTGCTGCCGGCGCCCGCTTCCGTTTCCACACCGGCGATTCCGCCATGCGCTTCCGCGATGCCTTTAACTATGCTTAAACCCAATCCCGTGCCTTTGATTTCGGTTTTGTTCACGCTCGTCGGTATCTGTTGAAACTTGCTAAACAATTTTTTAGCGACATCGGCTTTAATCCCCGGGCCATTGTCGGTTACGGCGATTATAACCGCGTCGGAAAAACTTTTAAAATTTTGCTTTGCTTCGGCCAAAAACCATGCTTGCGCCAGCGCTTTTCCCTCGGCGCGCAAATCGCTGTTTTTTTTATGGAACAAAGCTTGCACTATTACTTTACCGCTCGCGGGCGTAAATTTCAAGGCATTGGAAATAAAATTGTCAATCGCCTGCGCCAGCCGTTTAGGGTCGGCGTTAATAACCGGCGGCAAATTATCACTAATATCAAGTAATAATTGAAGCTTTGCCGTTTGCGCTTGCGGCGCGTAAAAATTTACCCGCTCCTTGATTATTCGCCTTAAATCAACCGGTTCTTTATTGATTGAAAATTTACCCGCCTCAATTTTAGCCGCGTCCAATAAATCGCCCACCATTTCCAGCATTTCAGACGCGCTGGTATTAATCATTTTTGCGTAATCGGCATAAGCGATTTTATTTTCGCCACTGCCTTGCGTCTGCATCAATTCAGTCGCTTTCTTAATGCCGGTTAAAGGCGAACGCAATTCGTGCACGATCATGGAGGTAAAATCTTCCCTTAACTGCGCCAGTTTTTTTTCCTCCGTTATATCGTGAAAAATAACCACTCCGCCCAATATTTCTTCTTGCTCGCGATTTTTATTTTTTACCGGCGCCGCCACTATCTGCCAAAATTTTCCGTTAATCCTCGTTTCCCGCGCTTTGATTATTTTATCAAATTTTATCGCTTCTTCCAGTTTTCCCCGAATGTCAAATTTACCTTCCAAATTATCAATGAAATCAAAAATTGATAAATCGCCGACCGGCTTTTCTAAATTTAAAATTTGCCGAACGGCCGGATTGGCCGCCACTATTTGATAGTTCTTATCGGTCATTACGATTCCTTCCGTCAAACTCTCAACCATGGCGTTTAATTTGCGCTGCTCGGCCGCCACGACCTCCTGCAAACTGGAAACAGCGCGCGACGCCTGTCCGACGATTTGATACAGAATAGTCATGTCCTCTTCGCTGTAAAGCCCGGGCTTGGTATCCGCCACCGTTAAAACACCGGCGGCCTGCGCGCCGATAACCAAAGGAATATTAAAAAAAGACCGTACCGGCTCGTTAAATTCATCCGTTAAAATCGCGCCAGAAATTATTTCTTTTACCTGGCGCCGAACGACTTTTTTATCCAATAACGCCGATAAAGAATTAAGCATCCGCTCGCGCACCGCTGCAACGAATTCTTTGGACACCGGTTCTTCCAGATGTATTTTAAAAATTATTTTTTCCCCTTCCACGACCATTGAGGCGACGGCGCTGAATTTTATGAATTGATTCAATGAGCCGCAGATAATTTCCGCAATATTGGGAATATTCAAAGAATAACCGACTCGCTCTCCCAGTTCTTTTAAAATAGCGAGCTCATAAACTTTGCGTTTCATCTCTTCATCCCGCCGCTGAAATTTCGCTTTTAGATAAAAAATCTGCCAGCAATATAAAGTGCCAAGAATGACGACGGCAATAACAAAAAATAAAAATAAAATTTGGCTGTCAAAATAATTCATTTTCATTTGTCATTCCCACCTTTTTATGTCATCCCCGCGGAGGCGGGGATCTCCAATTCATCTTAACCTTAGATTCCCGCTTTCGCTCGCCTCGTTGAAGCTCCGGCGAAGCGGGCGGGAATGACAACAAAAAAATCGGGGAATGACAGATTATTATAATCTATTCAATAGCTTGCTTTAATTCCTTTTGTGCGCGCGCCAATGTTTTCAGCGACCAGATAAAAACGATAAACCAAACCGCGAGCATGCCAAACAAAAAATAATCGCCTTCGGAATTGTCTTTGCGGTTAAATAAATAAAGGGTGCAAATCGCCCCCAAACTGGAAATGTCCACAAAAATCGTATAAATCAACGCTTTTACGATTTGGCCGACTACCGCGTCTTTGATCAAACGGCGCACTTTTAGTCCTCGCGCGAACACCAGCGCGCTAAAAAAAATCAAGAGCGGCCAAACCAAAAACAAGAGCACGCTTTCAATGGAGTTAAACATAAGTTTCAGTTGCTTAGTTAATTAGTTAATTGGTTGCAAAGTTAAATAGTCAAAGTATTTTAACTTAATGCCTGGCTAATTAACTACTCGCCCCGTTTTTCAAACCGGGGTACTTGGAAAAAATGGAGCCGAGCGCGTTTTTTACGATCAGCCCGGATAGACTCACATAAACATCAATTAAACTTTGCAGCGCTTCCGCCGGGTCGCCCTTTACCTCTTCCACCAAACCGGCATCGTTGATAGTCAAACCGGCAACGCTCCGCGCTTTGATAACCGCGATTTGCGGCCCTAAGATTACAATTTGTTTGGCGATGATTTCGGACATCAACGCTTTGTATTGTTCAATTTTTTCCATAAAAAATATGCTAGTTTTTAAAATATATCTATTTTCAGTATACTACAAAAAAATACTTCCATCAATTAAAATATATAAAAATTTTTACTTCTTACTTCTTACTTTTAACTTTCTTGTCCCCATTCTCCCATCAATTCATCATCTATTTCCTCGCGCTCCGAATCCGACAGTTCGTCTTCTTCTTCGCTGTCGTCGGCTAAACCGATTTCCGGCACGAGCTTTGCGGCAAACTCCCGGGTGGAAACGGTTTCAATATCCAAATCGCGCGCCGCTTCAATGATATTCATGTCATCGGTTACTACAATCCAATCCTCAGGCCGTTTTTCGTTCTGCATTAGTTCAATTATTTTATCATCGGCATTATTGTAAATCGCATCGCGCGGCGTGTAAATTATTGTCACTTTCCCTTCGGCATAACGATCGCCCAAAGTGTCCGCGCTGTCAAAAACTAAAATTATTTTTTTGTCCGCGCTCACGCTGTAATCCTGCACCAATTCTATCAGTGTTTGATCAAAATCCGGCTCGCGCAAAAGTTTTAAGCGTCCGGCCAAGTTATTAGCGTCAATTAAGTAAGGCATATTATTTTCTGTCATTCCCGCGTAGGCGGGAATCCAGTATTAATTTATTTTAGATTCCCGCTTGCGCTCGCCTCGTTGAAGCTCCGGCGAAGCGGGCGGGAATGACAACAAAAACTTATAAGTATAATATAAACAAAATATAAAATAGTTGCAATGACAGATTTAACAATCAAACGCTAAAAAAATAAAGGACTGCAATAAAAACAGTCCTCTACTTTATACCTTTACAAACTTTCTGACTAATTTATATCCAAGTCACATTGGCGATTTTATCGTCCGCTTCTTTAAGGCGCATCAAGCGCACGCCTTGAGTGTCGCGGCCGAGGCTGGGCACCGAATTGAACGGCAGACGGATCACCTGCCCTTTTTCCGAAATAATAATTAAATCTTTATCTTTCATCAGCGCGCTGTTGGAAACATAAGCGTTTACGAGTTGTCCGGTTTTGGCGGTGACTTTGAAAGTTTTAATGCCTGAACCGGCGCGGGATTGGACTTTGTAAAATCCCAAAGCCGAGCGTTTGCCAAAGCCTAATTCGCTGACCACTAACAACTGATAAAGTTTGGCATTCATCGGTTCGCTTTTGATTATACCCATGCCGATAACGCGGTCTTCTTTTTTGATTCGAACGCCGAACACGCCGCTCGCGTTGCGGCCCATCACGCGCACATCGGTTTCTTTAAAGCGAATCGATTGTCCTTTGGCGGTAATGAGCGTTATCTGGTCTTTGCCGCTGGTCGGTTTGGTCCAAATCAGGCGATCGTCGTCTTTTACTTTGATGGCGATAAGCCCGCTGCGGCGAACGTTGTCAAACGCGTTCAGCTCCACTTTTTTTACCAATCCCCGCTCGGTTGCCATAAATAAAAATTTGGCGTCAGTTTTGGTTAATTTATCCAGCGGCAAAATCGTGGTTACTTTTTCCGTGCTCAACAATTGTAAAAAATTAACTATCGCCTGGCCCTTGGAAGTACGCGACGCGACCGGAATATCGTACACTTTCAATTGAAAAACCCGCCCGCGCGTAGTGAAAAACAACACATCGCTATGCGTGGTGGTGGTAAAGAAAAATTCCACGATATCTTCTTCTTTGGTTGATAATCCGATAACGCCTTTGCCGCCGCGGCCCTGCACTTTGAAAGTTTCCGGCGGCACGCGTTTGATATAACCGTCGCGCGTCATAATTACCACCGTCGGCTCGTTCGGCACCAAATCTTCTTGTTTAAATTCTTTAACGGAGGAAGCGATAATTTTGGTTCGGCGCTCATCGCCGTATTTTTCTATCAAACCGGTCAAATCGTCTTTGATGATTTTTGCTATTTTGGCTTTTGAACTTAAAATGTCTTCCAATTCTTTGATTAATTTTTTCTTTTCCGCCAATTCGTCCGCGACTTTTTGCTGTTCCAAGTTCGCCAAATTTTGCAGGCGCATTTCAAGGATTGCGACAGTCTGAATCTCGGTCAGTTTAAACCGTTTCATTAAGTTTATTTTGGCAACCTCTTTATCTTTGGAAGATTTGATTATCTTAATCACCGCGTCAATATTTTTCAGCGCGATCATCAAGCCTTCCAAAATATGGGCGCGCGCTTTGGCTTTGTCTAGTTCAAACTGCGTGCGGCGCCGAATTACTTCCGTGCGGTGCTTTAAATATTCCTCCAATACCATTTTTAAATTTAACAATTTTGGCTGAATGCCGTCCACGAGCGCGATTAAATTTACGTGGAAAGTCGTCTGTAATGAGGTATGCTTAAACAAGCTGTTTAAAATTTTCTTGGGATAAGTGTCTTTTTTTAATTCAATCACGACGCGCACGCCGTCCTTATTTGATTCGTCGCGCAAATCTTTAATGCCTTCTATTTTCTTTTCTTTTACCAAATCAGCGATTTTTTCCACCAATTCCGCTTTGTTGACTTGGTAAGGGATCTCGGAAATGATAATTTTATTCGCGCCGGCTTTATCTTCCGTAATGTCCGCCTTGGCGCGCATCACGATCGCTCCCTTGCCGGTAGCATACGCTTTTTTTATTTCCGACTCATCATAAATAATGCCGCCGGTCGGGAAATCGGGACCTTTAACAAATTCCATCAGATCATCAACGGAGGCGTCCGGATTATCAATTAAATAATTTATTCCCTGGCACAGTTCGGTTAAATTATGCGGCGGAATATTAGTCGCCATGCCAACCGCGATGCCTAACGCGCCGTTTAATAATAAATTCGGCAGTTTAGCCGGAAATACTACCGGTTCTTTTTGCGAGCCGTCGTAGTTGGGAATAAAATCAACGGTGTTTTTTTCCAAATCGTTTATCAATTCTTCCGAAATCGCGGAAAGCTTCGCCTCGGTATAACGCATCGCGGCCGCGCTGTCGCCGTCCATGGAGCCGAAATTTCCCTGGCCTTTAACCAGCATATAGCGCATGGAAAAATCTTGCGCCATACGCACCATGGATTCGTAAACGGCGCTGTCGCCGTGCGGATGGTATTTACCTAACACTTCACCGACGACGGTCGCTGATTTTCGGAACTTGCCGCTTGATCTTAACCCCAAATTCCACATCGCGTACAAAATACGGCGGTGTACCGGCTTCATGCCG
>JBAYGB010000045.1:0-6475 GCA_041666885.1 Patescibacteria group bacterium
AATTATTAAAGCCGCATTGGTTTTTTAGTTTATGGCATTTGTGGCGGGCGGTAAAAAAGGATAAAATTAAAACCGTGTTAGTCGGGCAAATTTTGCCTCTCGGTACGGTAGCGTGGTTATTATCCCGAGCACTCGGTATCAAATTTGATTACGTTGTTTTTTTACACGGTATGGATTTAACCTATGCGTTAAAAACACCGCGCAAAAAAGAGCTGGCGCGCGCGATTTTAACCGGCGCAAAAAAAATTATTGCCGCGAACAGTTACACAGCGAAACTGGCGGAAGAAATTATTGATAAAAATAAAATAGAAGTTGTTAATCCCGGAATAAATGCAAGTGAACAGCAAATAGTGAATAGCGAACAGAAAGAATATCTTATAAAAAAATATAGTTTGGCAGGTAAAAAAGTTTTGTTGCAGGTTGGCCGTTTAGTGGAACGCAAGGGTTATGATAAAGTATTGGCGGCATTGCCGGAAGTACTAAAAGAATGCCCCGACCTTATTTATGTTATTATCGGTAATGGTCCGGCAATATCCAATATCCAGTATCTAATATCTGAATACAATATTCAAAATAACATATTATTAATAACTGATGTTGACGACTCCGAACTCAATTCCTGGTATGAACTTTGCGATATTTTTATTATGCCAAGCAGAAATATGAATGGTGATTTTGAAGGATTCGGCATTGTATATTTGGAGGCGAACGCGCATGGCAAGCCGGTGATTGCCGGCGATTCAGGCGGCGTGCGCGACGCAGTTATTGACGGTGTTAACGGTTTGCTGGTTGATCCGGAAAGTACTGATGAGATCGCGAGCGCGATTATTAAATTAAGCAAAGATGAAAGTTCACGAAAAAAATTGGGAGAGCAGGGAAAGGAAAGAGCGAAACAATTTGATTGGAAAAATCAAGCTGATAAAGTTAGAGAGTTTATAAAATAAAAAATAATAAATTACTATCATTGCGAGCCACAAATGTTAGAATATTGGATATTAGATATTTTTATTTTTAACAAAAAAATAGAGCATCACTTTTATAGTTGACGCTCTATAGAAATTGAGCAAAGAAAAATAAATTTATTTTTCTATTGTTGCCATTCTAATATTAAAACTAAAAACCTTTTTTGTAAATTCCCCTTCAGTCATGCTAAATTTTTTTGCCCCCTTTTCTATGAACTCAGTTATTTTTATTGGATTATGTATACGTATCCAAAAGCATTGATTCCCTGGGATTTCTTTTCCCTCCAAGTAATTCCGTAATATCTTCTCATCTTCTTCCATCTTCATAGATATTATGTCAAATGTTGCGTCTGTTTCATTAAGACGTGAATCAAAGTCTTTATTCCAATAAATGGTAAAAACGACTAGAATGACAAATGCAATAAATGCTAAAATTCCTTCGCCATATTTATACATTTTTTAAAGATCTCCTTTCAAATTTTGTATTCATATAATATCATATTACCTAATTTATGTCAATAGAAGCACAAAAAAGTCTTATTTCCATAATAATTCCCATCTATAACCAAGCCGAAGAAATTCGGACAGTTTTGGCGTCTATTTTAAACCAAACATACAAGAATTACGAAATTATAATTGTCAACGATGGCTCAACCGACAACACGGCGATAGTACTGGAAAATTTAAAAAATAAATTTTGTGAACGCAATATCCGCTTTAAAATAATTCAGCAAAATAACCAAGGAGCAAACGCGGCGCGCAATCGGGGAGCGCAAGAGGCAAGAGGCGAATTTATTATATTTTGGGACGCGGACGCGGTAGGGGTGCCGGAAATGCTAGAAAAAATGTTTTTAGCTTTGCAAAATAATCCCAGCGTAAGCTATGCCTATTCATCTTTTATTTTTGGTACACCCCCACACCTATTTAACAAGTTATTTTTTTCCAGCAAACTAAAAATTTTTGGCAGGTGTGGGGGTAAAAAATTTAAACTTTGGCCGTTTGACGCGGAGAAACTAAAACAAACGCCGTATATTCACAGTACTTCGTTGATTCGGCGCGAGCAGATGGCTTTTTGGGATACAAAAATCAAGCGCTTGCAAGATTGGGATTTGTGGCTGACAATGCTTTCACGAGGACGCATAGGCGTTTGGGTACCGGAATTTTTATTTACCGTGCAGACCAAACACGGCACAATGTCGCATTGGCTGCCGCAATTTGCATATAAATTTATGCCATGGCTGAAAGAGGTTAAAAAATATAAAGAGGCGGTGGAAATTATAAAGAAAAAACATAAAATATAATGTCATTGCGAGGAGTCTGCGACGAAGCAAACCCGTGGCTTTTGCAATAAACAACGGGATTGCTTCGCTTCACTCCTGCCTGCCGGTAGGCAAGTCGTTACGCTCGCAATGACAAGATTATATGGATATTAGCATTATCATCGTCAATTGGAATGTTAAAGAATTACTGTACCGTTGCTTACAGTCTATTTTTATTTTCGCGCGGGATATTAATTATGAAATAATCGTAGTTGATAATTTTTCCACCGACGGGTCGGTGCAGATGTTAAACGATTTAAGTTTCGCGCATCAAAATTTACAAGTTATTTTTAATCAGGAAAACGCCGGCTTCGCGCGCGCGAATAATCAAGGCTTGAAAATCGCGCAAGGTAAATATGTTTTATTTATGAATCCGGATATGGAAATGGTGGAAAATACGCCGCGCATTCTGTTTCATTTTTTGGAAGCGCGCCCGGGAGTCGCCGCTTGCACCGCTCAATTGCAATATAGCGACGGCCACCGTCAGCCAAACATTAAATGCGATCCGACGTTTTGGTCGCAACTATGGTTGTTATATAAATTGCATCATCTTTGGCAGCCCCCGTTTTTTAAAAAATATTTAGCGAAAAATTTTGAATATGCCCACGAACAGGAAGCGGAACAAGTGATGGGCGCGTTTATTTTTATACGCCGGGAAATTATGAAAAAAATCGGCGGCTGGTCGGAAGATTATTTTATCTGGTGGGAAGACATTGATTTATGCAAGCGGCTGCGCGATTTGGGCGAAAAAATAATTTATACGCCCGCGACTCGCATCATTCATTATGAAGGCAGAAGTTTCGCCCAGCAATTAAGTTTTATGAAACAAAAGCGCTTTAATCGCGGCCTCCTGACTTATTTTAAAAAATATCATTCGCGGCCGGCCTGGTTTTTTTTGCGCCTCGCCAGTTTTGACAGTTTGACGCTCGCGTGGTTTGCACAGTTGTTTAGGTTTAAGCCGAAAACACAATCACGATTGTGAATTAAGAATTACGAATTATGAATTACGAATTAGGAAAAAAAATAAAATTATATCTGCTGCTCATCGCATCAGCGGAACTAATTTCGTTTGGAAGTTTTTTATTTCCCGAATTAAGGCAGATAGCTTTTTTTGCGATTTTGTTATTGACTTTAATTTTGTCTTTACAAAAGTTGGAATATGGCCTGCTGATTTTACTCGCCGAATTGTTTATCGGCTCCAAAGGATACTTGTTTTATTTTGAACAAGGTGGATTGATTATTTCTCTGCGCATCGCTTTGTTTTTAATTATTATGTCGGTCTGGCTTGCCAAAATAATCATAACTTGGAATCGGGAAGGGCGCGCCGCTTTTTTAAACAAATTAAACTTGCCGTTTTGGCAATATTACGCTTTACTCGGCGTTGTCGTAATTGGGGGAATAGTAAACGGTTATTGGCAAAGAAATGAATTAAGCGATGTTTTTTTTGACGCTAACGCCTGGATTTATTTTTTGATAATTTTTCCGCTCGCTTATGTTATTAAAGAATATAAAGACGATGCGACAGAGTTTTGGCAAAAATTAAGCGCGGTTTTTGGCGCGGCGGTCGCTTGGCTTATCGCTGAAACTTTACTCTTATTGTTTTTCTTTTCCCATAATTTCGGGGCGGCCGCGGCGCTGACGGTTTACAAATGGATACGCGTTACCGGAGTGGGGGAAATAACTTTTACCGAATTCGGATTTTATCGTATTTTTATTCAGAGTCAGATTTATATTATTATAGCTTTATTTATTTTTATATCGCTTGGTTGGTATTATTGGTTGAAGGGTGAAAAAAAGAAATTGTTAAATTGTTTCATTGTTACATTATTATCATCTGCGGCGATACTCGCAAGTTTTTCCAGAAGTTTTTGGATTGGTTTGGCAGTTGGATTATTTTGTTTTTTTGTTTTTTTGTTTTTTTGTTTTTATAAACAATGGCGTGTTATTTTATGGCATATCGGTTTAACGTTAAGCGCGGCGATATTATCGGTGGGGTTGATTTTTACATTGGTGCGTTTTCCATACCCCGAACCGATAGCCAACTTTTCACCGGAATTAATCGCACAGCGCGCTTTTAGTTCGGAGGCGGGCGTATCCAGCCGCTGGAATTTATTAAACCCTTTACTATCAAAAATAAAACAAGCCCCGCTGTTTGGCAAAGGCTTTGGCGCGACGGTAACTTATCAGACGCAGGACCCGCGCATTTTGGAACAGAATCCATCGGGTGAATATATGACTTACGCGTTTGAATGGGGATACTTGGATATTTGGCTCAAGTTAGGTTTGTTGGGGTTAATAGTTTATCTAGCTTTGTTGGTCAAGATTTTTTATAATGGAATAAAAAATTTTCAATTTTCAATTTTCAATTTTCAATTATTTATAAATATTGCATTATTATCTGGTTTAGTTACGGTTATGATCACAAGTTTTTTTAGCCCTTACCTTAATCATCCGCTCGGAATCGGGTTTATAATTTTAACTTCATTTTTTGTAATAAAAAAATAAAATTTAACGCAGTAATTTTATCGCCTGATTAAATCTTTCTTCTTTGTTGCCGGTTAAACGCTCGTAAGGAACTTTATATTTTTCCATAATCAATACTATCAGCCGGTCAATGGCCAGTTGAAATTTTGGATCCAGCGAACGAATGCCGTTGTCTTCAATTGGAAATTCACCCGCGGGAACATAAATAACCAGGTCGTATTTGCGCATGCGCGTAACAGCGACTCTGGTCAAAACATCAAGTAAGTCGCGGTCGTCTTTAAATAAGAAAATGGCGTACGCCAATAAATCAATAAAACATTTGTCGGCGACCCAGTTGTCTTTGAATTTAGTTTCGTTTTCTATCTGCTTAGCAATGATCCAAAGTTCAGTTTCAATTGAAGTTTTTTCGCTGATGGTAAATCCGTTTTCAAAAGCCTGGATGGCGGCGTCAGGCAGAGATTGGTAGCCTTGCCGTCCGGCAAACAGTTTGCTTAAAGTGGCATCGCCAGAACCCGAGGGATTGGTAAAACCTGATTTTACTTCCTCCGCTTTGATATATTGCAGTAATTGCCCCATGATCGTAGTTTTGCCTACGCCATGCGAGCCGGTAATGACTATTCTCATAATTTATGCGTTAATTTTATACTGCCCTGACTTTATCACAGGGTTTATTTTTTGTAAAATAATAAAAAAAGGCCGCAGAATCTCGTGTGAGAAACTGCGGCGATATAATTTTAGGAGTCTTTTTTTAGATGTTAAAAAAATAACCGCCAGTCTGTTGAAACAGAATGTGGCGGTTTGTTGTTTAAAAAAAACGACAATTTAACGGAGAAGTGCTTCGTATTGTGTGCCTATAATCTCATAGACGTCTTCTTCACCCATATCTTTCTCAGCATTTGTATAGGAAGGAGGAGGTGTTAAACCGACTTCGCACCATTTTACATCGGTACGAAGCGACTCATACATAATAACTTCATGGACCTCAATGTCCACAAATTTATTAGCCAACCCAGGAATTCCATGCCGCCGAGAATTTACGTAAAGAATACTCTCGTCGTCTTTGTGGATGACAACTACTGTATTACCCGAACAGGCAACGTAGCTTTCGGCGAGTACGCGGGTCCCATCTTGTGAGATAAACGCAGTATAGCCTGCGCCTATCTCCAGAAGGTGACAAAATCCAGATTCTCCGACTGGAATACCACCGGGCACACAATTCGCCATCCAAAATCCGTTTATTCCTTTCAAACCTTTGAAATTAGTGTTTAATTTCAAATGGAAAAACAAGTCAGTCACGGCTCTTTTTAGCCATTCATCATAAAGAGGAATAACTTTATGATCAACGTAAATTAATTCCTGGATACCCGTCTCGGTTTCTACAAATCTGCCGAGGCTTTTGCCATTTACCCTGTTGCAAGGTTTCCGATAGAATTCATCTTGATGTGCTTTTTGTGCTTCTTTTACATCAATTGGAAATAATTGATATGCCGCAATATATTTCATTTCGCACTCTCTACTTTCTTTATATAATGTTAAATTTTAAAGAACTTCAATTTTTGTATTTTAAGTATAGCATATTATATAATTTATGTCAAGTATAAAAAATATCCTCTAATATTAGAGGATATTTTTTAACTTTCAATTTTATAACTTTCAAACTTATTTTACTTTCACTTCCACTTTTTCCTGCAGGTTTAAAATAATTTCCAC
>JBAYGB010000046.1:0-6426 GCA_041666885.1 Patescibacteria group bacterium
CATAAGGGGAGGGAGTATAACCTGGCGGACACCCCCAACGTTTTTGAAGACGGGAAGCAACCTCTTCCCGCTTCTTTTTTGAACAAGAAAGCAAAAATTCGTAGAGGGTAGGTACGATTGGTATCCAACCCTCTTCTCCGTCCTTAAAGGTATCGATTAAAAATCGACCCTCTCTGACGGGAAAAAGAAATCGTTCATCTTCGCTAGAAGTCATCTGCTCAAAACAAATGACTTCCTGCAAGGTACAGGGTCGACGGGAATCGCCGTATAGTTGAATTTCCCAAAATATTTCTGGGAGTTCATCTTTTTTTGTGGGCGAAGTGATTGTTGCCCACGCTTTGTGATCGTCGTTTAAAGTGAATTCCTTCACTTTTTGACGCAGTTTCAACTTCGTCGTCGGACCTGCAAAATTATACGAGGGGTAAGAAAGATTATTTATCATTTTTCATCTCCTCTTCCCCGAAGGCATATTCAATCTCCGCTTCCAATTCCGCTACAATTTTACGGAATTGTTCTTGATGATAGGATTTAAGATCAAATCCATGCATTTTATATATGGTGAGACATTCGCTAGTCTCGCCATTTCCGTTTGCATCCGTGTCCTCGAATTCGACACAGACAATAAAATCGGCTTTTAGGCCTTTTTCTAACAATTGCTCTCCGACAGGATTTGCCGAAGATGATCCTTGTCCACCTGATCCGTCTGACCAGGTTGATTCGGTGTCAAGTTGGAATATTTCTTCCCCCACTATCGCGTAATAGTGGGTGAAATTATGATATCCGCCACAACTCCACGAATAGGAGTCGGATATTGGGGTGCAAGAAAGCAGGTTTTTATCCGCTTTTTTAATCTTGACTGCATCAGGAATATGCAGCCATGTGCAATTGATGTACCCACGAACTCCTTCGTCACAGGTATAATCAAACCCAAATTTATATTCGTGCCGTTTTCGCAAGGAATTCACTGTATTATCCTTGCTAGTATATTTGCTTTCGTTATTGAAATGCTCCGAATCACTCCGTCCTAACAGTTCTCGTAAAAACGGAAATTCTTTTACAAAAATTGCGAATCTATATTTGTTCATTTGTTTTCTCCTTGCCCTTCCTGGGCAATAGATTTGTATCTGCTATTTTTAGCTTCCCGCTAAACCCGGCAGATTACGGGTTAAATTGTAAAGGTCAATTTTATAAAAAAAGTATAGCATATTTAAAATAATATGTCAAGCTTTTTGTACGAAATGTAGCTGGCAGTTGATATTTTTTAGCTAAAATTAAATAAAAAATAAAAACCGGTATAATGCCGGTTTTTAAAGTTTTTGCTTTGCTAGATGAAATTATTTCTTTTCCTTTTTGTATATCCAATACGAATACCCGAACGTGCCGACAATCAGAATCACCATACTTATGATAAATAACGGCGCGCGAAAAGACAGCGGCAAAAGCGGTTGCACAATAAAAATTAAGCCGACGAGCATAAAGAGTTTACCGCCCAGACGGTGGGTTTTGTTCCAAACTTCTTCGGACGACATCGTCCACGGCGTACGAATTCCCATAAACCAGTTGGATTTTATCTTACCTAAATAATTGCCGATAATAATAAACAGCGCGCCGATTAAAATCGGCGTGAGCGTGCCTATTGGCACGTTATAACCCAAACCGTTAAAGTTTGCGGCAAAATAAAGAATGGCAAATAAAACTAAAAGCGAAGTTTTAAAAATAATATAAACTTTGCCGAATTTTTCATATTGCGTTTTTTTCGGATCAAAATAGGGGATCAATAAAAATAACAAATACATGCCCAAAGACATTAACGGGATGGCAATACTGGCGACTAAGCGCGAACTATAACCGTTCACTTTGCCGTCAAAACCCCAATGGCTCGGTACGACCTCAGGCAAGACTTGATAAAAATACCAGGCGCCGATTGCCATTATGATTAAAATTGCGAGAGATACGAGTTCGTTTTTTAGAACGGGTTTAATTGGATTACTCATATTTTTTCTGTCATTGCGAGGAGGAGTTGCGACGACGAAGCAATCTCGTTGTGGAGAAAAAGAATCACGGGATTGCTTCGTCGCGGACTTCTCGCAATGACAATTATTTTAATATTTTAATTAAATATTTCATCACTTCTTCAAAAACACTGACGTTGAGCGAATAAAGCAACTCTTGCCCTTGCCGCTCATAGGTAATTAAATTTGCCTGTTTTAATACGCTTAAATGATGCGATACCGACGGTAGCGTGATTTTAAAATTTTTAGCGATATCGCCCGCGACCAGATCCCGCTCTTTTAATAATTCCAGAATTTTGCGGCGAGTCGGATCGCTCAAAGCGTGCAGAGTGTTTGTTAGGGACATAATTAAAGGTGTCATTCCCGCGAAAGCGGGAATCTAAAAATAGAAAGACATATTTGTTGATGGGATTCCCGCTTTCGCGGGAATGACAAATATGTTTAGATATTTAGACAACTGTCTAAATTATAGCATAGCGATAAAATAAGTCAAGGGTTGATAAAAATAAAATTGCGGAGATAAGCGTACTATTATATAATGACAAGCATGAATTTACCGGCCTGCGATCAAAAAAGCGACGAGGAGATAATCGCCCTGACTTTAGCTGATCAGGGCTATTATGCGTGTTTAATCGAACGTTACGAGCAAAAATTAACAAATTACATCCGCCGCCTGGCCGGGCTCGGAGCGGAAGATACGGAAGATTTGTTGCAGGATATTTTTATCAAAATTTATCAAAACTTAAATGATTTTGATCAAAACCTGAAATTTTCTTCCTGGGCGTACCGCATCGCTCATAATGAAATTATCAGCCACTGGCGAAAAAGCAGTTCCCGGCCACGATTAATCGGCGGAAACGAGGTGGAGGAATTTTTGCATAATGTCGCCGATGAAACCAATATTCATGTTGATTTGGAAAAGCAAAGCGTCCGCGAAGATATTCAAAAAGTATTGGAAAAAATTGATTTGAAATACCGCGAAGTATTAGTATTGAAATTTTTGGAAGAAAAAAGTTATGAAGAAATCGCCGATATTTTAAAAAAACCGTTGGGAACTATCTCCACGCTTATCAGCCGCGCCAAAAAATTATTTAAAAAAGAAGCGGACAAACTGAACATAAAATTTTAAACCTATGGAAAATTTAAAAGATAAAATTTTGGCAAAAATAGCCGCGGGCGAAATTATCAAAAAACCGCGCTGGCAATTTTTGACCAAAGAATTTTTAATTTGGTTCGGAGTGGGGGTATTTTTTGTAATCGCGATAGCATCAAGCGCGGCCGCAATCTTCAATGTCCAGGATATTGACTGGGAGCTGCGGCCAAGATTACATTGGGGCGCGGCCAGATTTATTTTTATCAGTCTGCCTTATTTTTGGCTTTTAGGTTTAGTAGCGGTAAGTTTAATCGCCTATTATTTATTTAAACATACCAAAAGAGGCTATCGTTATGCGTTGCCAATTACGTTTGCGGCAATCATTCTTCTCAGTTTTTTAGCCGGATGCTTCGCTCATTTTTCTTTTCGCGGCGGCCGCATGATTGAACAACAAGCAAGAAAAGGATTGCCTTATTATAACGATTTTTTAGCGCGTCCCCGCGAAGCGATTTGGCAACAGCCGGAGAGAGGCTTTTTAGCCGGCGAAATTATTTCCCCCTACGTTGATAATAAGTTTGAATTATTGGATTTAAACAAAAAAAGCTGGCAGGTTTCTTGCAATCCTTGTTTGGTTCGGCCGTCGGTTAATTTGCAAACAGACGAAAAAATAAAAGTTATCGGCCAAAAAATAGACAATTTTAATTTTTCCGCCGAAGAAATAAAATCATTGTTTGATATTAATCGGGGAGCGCCTAAAATCATGCCGCCGCGATAAAATTTTTCCGGCGCCAGTTTGTCAATCAACCGAAATTCGGCTCTCAAAGCCGAATTTTTATTATTGAAAGATAAAAGTTTTTTGTTGCGTAGTAATAAATACAAATCAAACAAGCTTAGTTATTTAATAGCTATTTTTTAAACAATACCCGCGGCTTGGTTAAAAAAAGCAACAAAAAAAATATGAAAAAAATAAATTTACTCGCGGCAATCGCCGGCGTGCTCGCTACTACCGCTTTGGTTGCCGGAATCACTAATGCCTCGTCAAATAATACTAGCAATTTAAAAAATAAAATTGGTTTTGCCGGCAACGGGCAGGCGATTGAACAGGCGCTGGAAAATAAAGATTTTGCTTCTTGGAAAACTGCGATGGAGGCGATAAAAACTCAGCTCGCCGCTCAGATTACCAAGCTAGACGCAAACACTAACGAAGATACCTTTAATAAATTAGTTGAGGCAAAACAACTGATGGCCGCCGGAAAAATTAACGAAGCGAAAGCAGTCACCGACGGATTAGGTTTGCACGGAATTCCGGGAATGAACTTTGGCATGGGCGAATATAAAGAGGGAAGAAATGGCAAAGGGGAAATGAGAGGTATGACTGACGCGCAACGGACGGCGATTAACAAGGCGATTACTAACAAAGATTATACTGCTTGGGAAACCGCAATGGGGGAAAATAATCCGATGGCGCAAAAAATTAATGCCGATAATTTTGTTAAATTTGCCGAAGCGCATACCTTAATGCAGGCGGGAAAATTTACCGAAGCGCAGAAAATAATGCAAGAACTAGGCGTAAGTTTTGGCATGGGCAGAGGCAACGGCAGATTCAGATAAACGCCGCCGGCGGAATCAGCGGAATAAAATAAAAATAAAACAAAAAAACACTCTCTATGTCTGAGAGTGTTTTTGTTTGTAGTTTAAATAAATAAAGTTTGTTATAATATAGGCATATTATAAATTTACATTTTTTTATGATCGTCCCTATTTTTTTGAGCGTACTGGTAGTCTCCCTTATTTCGCTTATCGGCGTCGTTACTTTGGCTTTAAGCGCGGAAAAATTAAAGAAAATTTTATTTTATTTGGTAAGTTTTTCCGCCGGCGCGCTCCTGGGCGATGTTTTTTTGCATCTCTTGCCTACCTTGGCGGAAGAATCAGCTTTGACTCAATATACATCGCTCTATATTTTGGTTGGCATTTTACTTTTTTTAATTTTGGAAAAATTTATTTGCTGGCGGCACTGCCACATTCCCACTTCAAAAAGACATATTCATTCGCTTGCGGCGGTAAATTTGGTCGGCGACGGTTTGCATAATTTTATCGACGGAATGATTATCGCCGCAAGCTATGTCGTTAGCGTGCCGTTAGGTTTAGTTACCACTATCGCTATTATCGCCCACGAAATACCGCAAGAAATTGGCGATTTTGGGGTGTTGCTTTACGCCGGAATTTCACGCGGCAAAGCGATTTTTTTTAATTTTTTGTCCGCGTTGTTGGCCTTTGCCGGCGCGAGCGCAGGCATTATTTTTGCCGATAAATTCGCCGATTTTACCAGCATTATCACTTCCCTGACCATCGGCGGATTCATTTACATCGCCACCGCCGATTTAATTCCGGAGTTAAAAAAAGAAAACGAACTCGCGCAATCGGCCAAACAATTTTTAGGCATCGCTTTAGGCATTGCCATCATGGCTTTACTTTTATTATTGGAATAAATCCCCACACCAGATATTTTGTAAATGGCGTTTTGGGGTTGTTTACCACAAAATCATACATCCCATGTCTGATGGTGTGGGGATAGATATGGCGCAAAAATTGAAAGAATTTCCCAAAGTTATAACTTTACGGCGAATGCTCGGCCCAAGTTTTATAATTTTAGCTTTGGGTTTAGGATCAGGCGAAATAATTTTATGGCCGTATTTGTCCGCCAATTTCGGTTTGGGTATCGCTTGGGGCGCGGTGCTCGGCATCACTTGCCAATATTTTATCAATATGGAAATAGAGCGCTATGCTTTGGTGAAGGGCGAATCGGTTTTTGTCGGCTTGAATAAGCGGTGGAGTTTAGCGCCTTGGTGGTTTATCCTTTCCACTTTTATCGGATTTGGCTTGCCCGGCATTATCGCCGCGAGCGCGCAGATATTCAGTTTTGTTTTTGGCGTTACTGATTTTAAGTGGACGGCGATTGTTTTTTTAATTTTAGTCGGGTTGATTTTAAGCGTTAGTAAAACCGTGTACGCGATGATGGAACATATTACCAAGACGATTATTTTTTTAGGCATCCCGTTTATTTTAATTTTAACTTTTATCATCGCGCGCGATGTTGATTGGTTCACGCTCGGGCAAGGAATTTTTGGCATTGGCGATGGCTTCTTGTTTTGGCCTGCCGATATGAGTTTGGCGGTATTTTTGGGCGCGTTCGCTTACGCGGGCGCGGGCGGAAATTTAAACCTGACGCAATCAATTTATATCCGTGAAAAAGGCTACGGCATGGGCTACCACGCGCAAAAAAACGCCGGGCTGTTCCGTGATATCCGCGAACGCCAGACG
>JBAYGB010000047.1:0-6145 GCA_041666885.1 Patescibacteria group bacterium
CCTGCCGGCGAGGCAGGGAGGGGAATGGGGTGGTGGGAATTGAAACAAAAAATCTGCCACACATGGCTTCAGATATAATCATTCCATTGCCAGGATATCGTGAAGTTAAACCCATGGTGTTTGCCGGCATTTTTTGTAAAGAAGGAAACGAATATGAAGAATTGCGCGAAGCGATCGGCAAATTAAAATTAACCGACGCGTCGCTCGTGTACGAGCCGGAACATTCGCAAGCGCTGGGTTTTGGTTTTCGCTGCGGCTTTTTGGGCTTGTTGCATTTGGAAATAACGCAGGAACGGCTGCATCGCGAATTTAATTTGGAACTGGTGGTCACAACGCCGTCGGTCGCGTATCACGTCACCAAAACCAACGGCGAAAAAATAATCGTGCGCTCGGCGCTGGAATTGCCCGACCCGTCGCAAACCAAAGAAATTCTGGAACCGTGGGTGCGCCTTGATGTCGTAGCGCCGAAAGAATATTTGGGCGCGTCAATGAAACTTGTGCAGGAAAAACGGGGTGTGTACAAAAATACCGAATATTTGGGCGAGCATCAGGCGCTTTTGCATTACGAAATGCCGATGTCCACGATTTTAACCGATTTTTATGATAAAATAAAAAGCGCGACGTCGGGTTACGCGTCTATCAACTACGATTTCTTGGATTATCGGCCGGCCGAAGTTCAGCGGCTGGATATTTTGGTCGCTGAAGAACCAGTGGAGTCGCTCGCTTTGATTGTCTATAAAGACGACGCGTTTCGGCGCGGACGCGAGATTGTGGAATCGCTGAAAGACACTTTGCCGCAACAGATGTTTATGGTAAAAATTCAAGCGGCGATTGGCGGAAAAATAATCGCGGCCGAACGGCTGGCCGCGTTGCGTAAAGACGTAACGGCAAAACTCTATGGCGGCGACGTGTCGCGTAAGCGTAAATTATTGGAAAAACAAAAGAAAGGCAAAAAGAAAATGGAAAGTTTGGGCCGCGGCAAGGTGGATATTCCGACCGAAGCTTTTTTGGCAGTATTAAAAAAATAATTTTTATATTTATGAACGCAAAAAAACTCCGCCGCAAATTCGTACAGTTTGTTTTTATCATTATGATCATCGCGATGCTTTTGTTCACGATCGCGCCGATGTTTTAAGAATTACTTTAAATTGTCATTCCCGCGAAAGCGGGAATCTCTTACTATTTTTAGATTCCCGCTTTCGCGGGAATGACAAGAATAAATTATGCAAAAGTGGGTGGTTAAAGAAAACATATTAAAAGAACAGATTGTTAAAAATGATACGGATGTAAATCCGGTTATTTCGCAGTTGCTAATAAATCGCGGCATAAGCGCGGAACAGGCAAAAAATTTTTTAGAGCCTAATTATCAGGAGCAATCGTATGACCCGTTTTTATTTAAACAAATGAATGCGGTGGTTGATTTAATCAAACAGCATTTAGAGGCGGGAAATAAAATTATCGTTTATGGCGACTACGACGCGGACGGCGTGACGGCGACAGCTATTATGTACAAGACCTTGAATTTTTTAAGCAATGAAATCGGATCCGCGTCCAAACTGGGCGTATATATTCCCGACCGCGCGAGCGAAGGCTATGGTTTAAAAAAATCAGCCATCAAACATTTGGCCGCGGGCGGCGCAAAATTAATTATTACCGTTGATAACGCGACGCGCAATGTTGACGAGGTAGAATACGCGAAAACTTTGGGTTTGGATATTATTATTACCGACCACCACGAGCCCGCCTCCGCCAAGGCTTCGGCGGGCAAGCCCGAAAACGCTTTGCCAAATTGTTTAATTATTAATCCAAAAATTGAAGGCGAGACTTATCCTTTTTTCAGTTTGGCCGGTTGCGGCGTGGCGTTTAAAGTTTCGCAGGGTTTATTATCAAAAATGACTCAAAATAGTAAAGGCGATATTTTTTTGAAATGGTTGCTGGATTTAGTTGCCATCGGAACTGTCGCCGATCTCGTTCCTTTGATTGATGAAAATAGAATGTTGGTGAAATACGGTTTGGTAGTGTTAAACAAAACTTCCCGCATCGGTTTGAAAAAATTAATTGAGGTGGCGCATTCGGGAACGGATAAAAACGGCAACGGCCGGGAAATAGATTCTTGGCAAGTCGGTTTTCAGCTCGCGCCGCGCTTAAATGCCGCCGGCAGACTTGACCACGCGAATACCGCGTACGAATTGCTCATCACCGAAGACGAAGCGGAAGCGATTAAAATCGCGGAACAATTAAACGTTACCAACCAAGAACGCCAGCGCTTAACCGAAGAGATTTTTCAATATGCGGATAAACAAATTAATCAAAACGACAAAATTTTATTGGCGGTTTGGCACGGGTTGAATTGTCAAGCCCCCTCCTTTGAGGAGGGGGTGGGGGGTGGTGAGAGTAATCGTAATTTAAATCAAAGTAAAGTAGAGGTAATAACTGACAATAAACAGAAAAACAATTCAGCCGCACCTTGGCCCGCGGGAGTAATGGGTTTGGTTTCCGGAAAGTTAACCGAAAAATATTATCGGCCGTCCCTCGCGATTACCGACAAAAACGGCTCCGTTCAAGTTTCGGTCGATTTGGAAGCGGTGGGTGAAAAGGTTTTGGCAAACGAAAACGGCATCGTCGGCAGCGGCCGCAGTATCGCGGAGTTTGATATCACGGCGATGCTTGAACAATGCGCGGAATTTTTAACAAACTTTGGCGGGCATAAGCAAGCCTGCGGGTTTACCTTAAAAGATAAAGAATCGCTGGCGCCGTTTTTAACCAAAGCGAAAGAAATCGCGGAAAAAGAATTGGCCGGTTTGGAGCTAGCGCCGACATTGGAAATTGATTTGGAAATAAATTTTGCCGATATCAGCGAAGATTTGCACGCGGCCATGCAAAAATTGCGCCCGTTCGGCGTGGATAATCCCCAGCCGAAATTTTTAACCAAAAATTTAACGGTCGTTAATGTAATGAATATGGGCGCTGATGGACAACACATCAAGTTAAAAGTTAAAAGCGAGGAATTAAAAATTATGGATGCGATCGCTTTCAGCGTAACTGACGACTGGAAGCGGATAAAAGTTGGAGACAAAATCGATTTAGTGTATTATATAGATATGAATGAGTGGAACGGAAGAAGGGAAGTGCAGTTGAAAATTATAGATTTAAAGTCACATAACACATAACACATAACACATAACGCCAGTACGGTTCGTTATGCGTTACGCGTTATGCGTTACGAAAAATTAATCATTCATACCGACGGCGGCGCGCGCAATAATCCCGGTCCGGCGGGGATCGGAGCGGTTATTGCTGCTGATGGAAAAGT
The DNA here is from genome assembly GCA_041666885.1 of Patescibacteria group bacterium. GTDB lineage: Bacteria > Patescibacteriota > Patescibacteriia > Patescibacteriales > XYC2-FULL-47-12 > 1-14-0-10-43-11. The sequence goes on from JBAYGB010000047.1 coordinate 3,314, forward strand.
GGTTAAAGAAATTTCCGAGTATATCGGCGAAACCACCAATAATCAAGCGGAGTACAAAGCAGTTATCCGCGCGCTGGAAGAAGCGAAAAAACTCGGCGCGGACGAGCTGGAATTTTATTTGGACAGCGAACTGGTCGTTCGCCAGTTTAACCGTATTTACAAAGTGCGCGACAAAGATTTGGCGCCGTTATTTATGAAAGTTTATAATCTGGCGCAGAATTTTAAAAAAGTAACCTTTAAGCATATTATGCGGGAAAGAAACAAAGAGGCGGATATGCTGGTAAATAGAGCGATTGATAATAGATAACTGTCATTCCCGCGAAGGCGGGAATCTCAAATTTATCCTATTCTTAGATTCCCGCTTTCGCGGGAATGACAAAATAAAATATATGCGTCTTCGCGGCATACCGGAAGAATCAATTTTAAAAAAAAGCTTTTGGCGCTCAAAAATTATGGCGCTGGTTTTGTTGTCTTTGGTGATTTTAATTTCTTATCCGCTGGTAAAAAAAATCAACCAGCAAAGAGCGTTGAACAAAGAAATCAAAGCGTTGCAGGCGGAAAGCGAGAATATTACCAACCGCAATAAAGATTTGCGCGAACTGATAAACTATTTATCCGGCGACAGTTTCGCCGAAAAAGAAGCCCGCTTGAATTTAAATTTAAAAAAGCCGGGCGAGCAGGTCGCGGTTATAAAAGACAATCAAATAACGGAAAAAACAGCCACCACCAGTTCGGCTTTTAACATTCCCGGCCTGGATAAAACCGAAGCGCCGCTGATAATCAGCAACCAGCGCAAATGGTGGAATTATTTTTTTTCTCAATTTTAAATTAACAAATCCAAACACCTTTAATCTCAAAATCAAATTTTAGCACGGCGGTATTCTGAAAGGTATTTGGATAAATTTTTTTTAACTCAATGGCCAAACAGCTTGACGGCATCAAAAAAATTCAACGCGCCGCGCCGAAAAATCAAACTATAATCGCGCCCGATATTAAGAACGAACCGGAGCCGATTTTTGTTGACGCTAAAGAAGATGAGCCGGCAGCCGCCAAAAACGAGTTTGATTTTTTTAATTTTAAATTTAACTTATTCAATCGCGCAGCGCTGGCGGAGCGGGCAAAAATTCGGCGCGCCGAGCGGCAGTTAAAAAAAGACCAAAAGCTGCAAGCGCGCTTTCGGCGGGCGGAAGAGCGAGAACGGGCAAAACAGGAAAAGCTCGCCCAAAGCGCCATCGGCCGAAATAATTTTATTATTAAAGCGCATACCACCGCCGCCGAGGCGCAAGAGGATTTGGCGGCGGAAAAAGTGCGAGCGGAAAAAACGCGGCGCGCTAAAACTAAACTGCAAGCGGCGAAATTCGCGGAAAAATTAAAAACGAAAGAAGAAAAGAAAAAACTAAAAGCCGAGCGTAAAATTTTAAAACAAAAAGAGCGGGCGAAAAAAATAAAAAAAATAGCCGCTTATTTCAAATCGCATATTAAGCAATTCATCGTTTTTGCCGCCAGGTTTGTCGTCGTTATTTTAATTATCACGGCGGCGCTGTCATATTTGGTTTATTCGCAAAAATCAACCGGCAGTTTGGTAATGGTTTTAACCGACAAGTTGCCTTTTCCCGCCGTCATGATAAACTATCAGCCGGTTTCCTACGCCAGTTATTTAAAAGAGCGGCGTTTATTCGGCGATTATTATGTCAGCGCGGCCGGCGGTGAAAATTCAGATAAGAATAAAATAACGCTGGAAAAATTAATTGAAAAAAATATTATAAAACAAGCTGCTAAAAAATACGGCGTTAAATTGAACGAGCAGGAAAAAGAAGCGGCGTTTAAAAAATTTGCCGAAACGAACGGCGGGGAAGAGCAGCTGACGGATAAAATTTACAATCAATACGGTTTGACCAAAGATTTGTTTTTGGAAAACATCATTTATTATCAGGCGTTGCGGGAAAAAATAAAGCAGGCTTTTATTTTTGATAACAAACTGCATCAAGGCGCGGCCACGCGAATGGAAAAGGTGACGGGAATGCTTGGAAAAAACAAAGCTGATTTTGAAACGCTCGCGCAAAAATACAGCGAAGACGTGCACGCGTTGCAGGGCGGCGATATCGGTTATGTAAAAACGAATTTGATGGACGAGCAATTGAAAACTGCGGCGCAAAATTTGAATGTCGGGGAAATCAGCCCGGTTATCAAAGAAGAAAATAAGTATTATATTGTTAAAGTGTACGATAAAAAAATAAACCGCAATAAGGAAGAAGAAATTTGGCTGAAACAGATCACGATTTTTACGAACTATGATTTTGAAAGTTATTTGGCGGATTTGAAAGCGAAGGCGAAAGTATGGGTGCTTATTAGTTTATAAAATTGAAAGCCTGCCTCGCCGGTAGGCAGGTTATAAAGTTTATAAAGTAGAGACGTAGCACTGCTACGTCTTTTTTGTCATTGCGAGCCTGCCTGCCCGCTTCGCCGGAGCTTCAACGAGGCGAGCCGGTAGGCAAGTTTATAAAGTAGAGACGCGCCGTGGCGCGTCTTTATTGTCATCGTTCGCATTTGACAGAAAGCAATTTTTGGCATATACTCAAAAGTTAGAAAATAAGATCTTTTCACATAGAGTTTGCCATAGCAGAAAGCAGTTTATATTAAATTTTTTTCTGCTGTGGCAAATTTTGCCAAATCCAAACAGCATAGTTATGAAAGGAAGGGTCACCATGAGTGACAAGGCCTGTTTAACAAACCAAGAGCTGGAATTAACACAGAAAATTCAGGTACAGTTTCCACGAGGAGTTGCACCAGATACATTAGAGGAGTGGAATAAGTGCCCAGCAAAAATTTTGC
>JBAYGB010000048.1:0-6130 GCA_041666885.1 Patescibacteria group bacterium
CATTTTGCCAGTATCGGCGCTTATATTTTAACGCCGGATATCTTTGATATTTTAGCCAAAACAAAATTGGGAAAAGACGGCGAACTTTGGCTGGTTGACGCACTTTTTTCTTTGTCTAAAAAACGTCCGATTTATGCCAAAAAAATTAAAGGCGAGTTTTATGATACCGGTTCAAAAATCGGCTGGCTGAAAGCGAATATTGACTTTGCGCTGGAGCGGGACGACCTGAAAGACGATTTGAAAAAATATTTGAAAGCTCTAAGCTACATTTAGCAAATACGATTAAAATAATTAAAAACCGCGGGGTTAAAAAACTCGCGGTTTTTTTATTTTATATTCAGCCGCCAAAGCGCGCGCAGATTATCAGATTGACTGATAAAATAGAGTTGCTCCGCCGCCGCGTCCATCACCAAATCGGAAGTGCCTTGCCAGACGGAAAGTTTGGTAAAATTAAGATTATCTTTATTTTGCCAGTTTAAAACATTGATGCCGGTTTGCGTATTGTATATCAGATAATTTTCATTGCCCGGGTAAATTAAAACTTTGCCGATTTTTTCACCCAGGCGGGAAATTAAAGTTTTTTTATTTTGCGCGCCGTCGTAAAGCCAAATTTCAAAGTCGTTCCAAAATAAAATTTTCCCGTCCGTCAGCGGCGAAAATTCGCGCACGTTGACGATTGAGTCTTGCAGGGGAACGGGCGATGACGGGTTGATTAAATAGAGCAAAGAATGTTTTTGACTGTAAAGATAGATTAATTTATCGCCTTTATCAATAAAATCGTAATCGGCCTGCAAAGGCAAGGAAATGAATTTTTCCAATTCGTCCGATTTTAAATTATAGATCGCCAAACCGTAATTTCCGTCTTTATTTTCCACCACGTATAAATTGCCGCTTTTAATTAAAAAATTTCGCGCGACTTTTTGCTTTAACGCGGCTGAAATGGTTTTTTGCGCCAAATCCAAAGCAAACAGATTATTATTTTGGCGGACATAAATAAGATTGTCGCTAAACGCGTCCCAGCGCGCGTCCTGAATATTTTTGGAGAAATAAGTTATTGCTTCCGCTTCTTTTTTGCCGGTTTCAATGTTGAAAATCGGATAGTTATGATAATTCAATAATATTTTTTTATTGCTGGGCGCCCAAAAAATATCGGCGATTTTACTTTCCAAACGTTCTTTATCCAAATTTATTTCCTGTTTTTGCCCGCTGGCTAATTCAATAATTGACAAAGCGTCGGGCGAAAGCACTGCCAATTTTTTTCCATCAGGCGAGAGTTTGCTGTTGATAATATTTTTTTTGGAAATGGTTTCCGGTTGCGAGCGGCGAAATAAACTTATGTCTTCCAATAACGTCACTTGCCCGGAATTGATTTTTACTTTGCTTTGGTAGTCAAAATAATCCGGCTTCGCCAAAGTGATATCATATTCATCCGGCAATAGATTTCTCACCTTGATCGGCGTCTTTAATTCTTGTCCTTGATAAAAAAATTCATACAGCCAATTATATTTTTTCTTTTCGCCCAAATTGACACTCGCGCCTTTGGGGTCGGTTTTTACGATTAAAATACCGGTGCGGCGCATTTTGCCGGAAGTTAAATCAAACTCGTAGCCCGAAGCATAAAACGATATGGCCGGAGCCAATATTAAAAAAAGTAAAATGCAGGAGATATAAAGCAAACGGCGATGAAGAAGAGTCATAGGTAGCATTAAATCATTAAAACACTATAACATTAAAACAAAAAATATCAATTGGTTGGCAATAACTAAAATTTAATCCATTTTTTTAATATCCGCGCCCAATTTTTGCAAGCGGCCGCAAATATCTTCGTAGCCGCGGTCAATGGAATAAGAATTGCGCAAAATTGATTTGCCCGGAGCGGCGAGCATGCAAATTAAAATATTAATCGCCGGGCGCAAAGCGGGCGGACAGATTATTTCCGCGGGTTTAAATTTTGTCGGGCCAAAAACTGTTACGCGGTGCGGATCCAATAATTCAATTTGCGCGCCCAGTTTATTTAATTCAGTATAATAAATAGCGCGATTTTCATATACCCAGTCATGCACCAGCGTCTTTCCTTTCGCCTGCGTTAAAATAGGAACAAACAAAGGTAAATTATCAATATTTAATCCGGGATAGGGGAGCGGATGAATTTTTTCCGTCGGCGCCGTCAATTGAGACGGAATAAGTTTTATGTCGGCCAGTAAAAACTTATTATTTTTTGATTTGTACTCGTGGGAAATTTTCATTTTTTGACCCATATTGTTCAATTTTTCTATTTCCAGTCGTAAAAAATCAACCGGGCAGGCGGTTATGGTCAGCGCGGAATTGGTAACGATAGCTATCGCCATTAACGCCATGGATTCAATCGGGTCGGGCATGACGGCATAATTTTTAACCGGTTTTAATTTTTTACCGCCCGTAATTTCCAAAGTCGCCGTGCCGATGCCTTTTATTTTTGCGCCCGCGGCTTGCAGGAAATAACACAAGTCCTGCACCATATAATTGGACGAGGCGAATTTGATAACGGTCTTGCCCGTAATTTGGCAGGCGGCTAAAATAATATTTTCCACACCCATATCGCTCATTTCGTACATGGTAAATTCGGCCGCGCGCGCTTTTACGCTGTTAACGATAAAATAGCTTGGCTTTTCTTCAATTTTAATTCCTAAATGTTGAAAGCCGAGCAGGTGCGGCTGTACTGTCCGAGCGCCCAATTTGCAACCGCCCGGTTTGTAAAAGTTAAATTTTTTAAATTGACCGGCGAGCGCGCCGACTAATAAAAAAGAAGAACGGGTGTTTTCGCACGCTTTTTTATCCAAATTTTTTAAATTAATCCGGCCGCTGTTTTCAATCGTCAGTTTGTTTTTGCCGCTCCAGCTGGTTTTGATATTAATGCCGTTCAAAATTTCCATAATGCGCTTTACCTCTTCAATTTCCGGCACATCGGTTAAAGTTGTTTTGCCTTTGATCATCGCGGAGGCGCATAATATCGCTACCGCCGAATTTTTAGCCGAGTTTGTTTTAATCGTGCCGTGGAGTTTTTTACCGCCGTTGATTATAAAATTGGACATAAATTAGTTAAAAAGTTATAAAGTTGAAAGTTTATAAAGTTAATAAATTGTAAGTAAATCATACCGAAAAAAATGGCTTTTGTAAATAACAACGCTGTTTGACTATTAGATATAAAATATGTATATTATATTAAGTAAAACTCGACAGTTGTTGACTTTATAAACTTTATAACTTTCAAACTTTAAAAACTACCTTGGCCTCATCGTCTAATGGTAGCCCGTCTCGACTCGGCAAGGCCTTGCGAGCCGAGGCGGAGACGTCAGGTTCTGTTTATGAAATTTTTTATATACTGGTTAATTAGCGAAGATTATACAAAAACTTATGTTGGTTTTTCTGATAATATATTAAGACGAATAAGTGAACATAAAAAAGGTTTAGTAAAAACTACTATACACTTTAATAAGTTTAGATGTTTTAAGCTAGAAACAGCAGACACAATTTTTGATGCCAGAAAACGAGAAAAATATTGGAAATCGCGCGCTGGCAGAAAAAAATTACAACAATATTTTTACAAAATAACTTTGGCCTCATCGTCTAATGGTTAGGACGTCAGGTTCTCATCCTGGAAATAGGGGTTCGATTCCCCTTGGGGCTACCAGAATAAAACAACAAAAAACGTACTTTAACAAAAAGAAGGAGAAAAAACATGACAACAAGTAGAACAAGTAGAAAGAAAAGAGTTGCAAAAAAAACAGTTTCTCATCCGCAGTTGTGTAATTATTGGCTTTTGCCAGACCCAAAGGCGCTTGAACAGGCATTTGATAAATTTGTTGCAAACAAGGAAAGATTCCACAGAATTATTTTTGGTAATAAGGATCTTGTGGAGTATTGAGTCTGAGCTCGTTCTTTTTTAGAAAGGAAAAATCATGGACACAACGGAAACAAAACCGCAAAAAAAGCAGGAAAGACCGCCATTCGATCAAATATCTTTACCTGATCCAGATTTATTTTTGGAAGAAGGTAGAGCTTATCTTAGGGAAAATAAAGAATTTATGAAGACATTGCTAACTCTTGATGCTAATGCGGAAAAACGCGACAGACAAAAGAAATCAATTTAATCTAAGTCATTCAGTCCTTTCTTTCCCAAAGGCTTCTCGAAAAAAATCGAGGAGCTTTTTTCTTTTGACTAACGACAAAAACTTAGGTAGAATGTTAAATATAAAAACTATCATGGGATTGCTTCGTCGCAACTCCTCGCAATGACAAAATATGCAATACATTGTTTACGACTTTGAGACCACCGGACTTGATTACCAAAAAGAACAGCCGATAGAAATCGGGGTAATAAAAATAAACGAACAAGGCGAGCGGGAAGAATATGACATCTTTATCAAACCGCCGGCGCCGCTGTCCGAAGACATCAAAAGAATTACCAATATCACCGATGAGATGCTCGCGGAAAAAGGAATCGGCTTAAAGCCGGCGATGGAGGCGTTATTTTATTTGCTCGGCATGACCAAAGACGCTTACGCTCAAGATACTTTAATAATCGGGCACAACATTATTGGTTTTGATAATTTATTTTTAGGCAAATACGCCAGAGAATACGGCTATCAACTGCCGCCCAAAAAACATTTCTTTGATACCGCCGCCGAGTTTCGCGCTTTGATGCTGAATGAAAAAAAATATCAGGAAGAAAACGTTTATGATTTTCACGAGCGCATTTTGCGTATTGTGATGCAAGGCGTGCGCTATAATTTAACCGTCGCTTGCCAACATTACGGCATCGTGATGGACAAAGCCGCTCATCGCGCGGATAACGACTGTATGTATACTTTGCAAGTTTTTGAAAAGCAAAGCGGTTTGCAATTATTAAAGCCAAAAAAAACAACTATTGAGGGACAAGGAGCATTCAATTTTTAACTATCCGCAAATCAACAAATTTTATCACAAATATCACAAATCTCTTGTCATTGCGAGGAGCGCGATCGCTCGGGATCGGGACGACGAAGCAATCCCGTTGTCATTTTAAATAAAATCGGGATTGCTTCGCTCCACTCCGTTCCGCTCGCAATGACAGAAAAAAATATGAGAATTCTAAAATTTGGCGCCATCTGGTGCACGGGCTGTATTATTATGAAACCCATTTGGGAAGAAATCGAGCGGGAAATGCCGGAGTTAAAAACCGAATATTTTGATTATGACGAAAATCCGGAAATAATAAATCAATGGAATATCGGCGATGAGATTCCGGTGTTTATTTTTTTGGACGACGCGGGTAAAGAATTCGCGCGCAAAAAAGGGCAAATCAGCAAGCAGGAATTAATGGAATTTATCAAAGAAAATTTAAAAAAATAAAAGCGGCCGTTAGAAGCTTGGCCGCTATTTTACTACAAAATATTATACAGGCAATATAAATTTTCGCCTGTTTCTCATTCTTTTGAAAGGAATGAGAAAATATAAAATAATTTTTTTTAAAAAATTTTTACGGCGTTTTATAAATTTCCATTTTAAAAATTTCGCCGTTTTTCCTGCGCCTTGAGGTAGAGCGTACATAATCATTATCTTACCCCTTTTGTATATAAAATTTAAAAGATCTATTTAAAACCGCCAATGGATTAGGCGAGTTATTTTTTATAAGCGGTCGTTACAAATTGGCCGCTGTTTTTGTTTTCCCTAAGATGAATGGATATGTAATGTGGATTTAGGCTTTGCTTTTAACTTTTTTGACTATTTCATAAAGAATCGCAATGACAATAATCAAACAAGGAAAAATGGCTCCATCATTTATTAGGGCATCATAAGCCCCAATGCCCATTCCTGATAACGCCTCAAATAGGGAATTCATTTTTTCTCCTTTACAGTAGTATAAGATTTATTCTGATAAGAATATACACTATTTTTTAATTTTTGTCAATAGCAGCTATTTTACCCTTGTGAAATAGTATTTTTTTGTTTATTATTAAATTAACTTTATTTAGTTATGTCATTCCGGCTCCGCATCAAAGTGCGGGATAAACTCCGGCGGGAATCTAAAAATAATACGAGATTCTCGCTTTTACAGGAATGACAATCTTTAAGATAATAATTGATTTTATGACCGCCAATGAACTCCGCG
>JBAYGB010000049.1:0-6104 GCA_041666885.1 Patescibacteria group bacterium
ACGATTGGAAAACAAAGCCGATTTTATTTTTCCTGATATCCGCCAGTTCATCCTCGCTCAGTTGAGAAACATCCTGGCCGTCCAATAAATAAGTGCCGCTCGTCGGCGTATCTAACGCGCCTAAAATATGCATTAACGTTGATTTTCCCGAACCGGACGGTCCCATAATCGCGACGAACTCACCGTCTTTTATAGTAAAACTGATTCCTTTCAGTACTTGCGATTCCACATCGCCGGTATAATAAGTTTTGGTGACATTTTTTATCTCAATCATAATTCAAAAAGTTATTATGGATTTAGAACATTTACGAACCTTTGATACGAATACTTCCTACTGACTAAAATTTTTTCAGATGAATACGAATGCCGCGAATATCTGTTAAATTAGTCAGGCTAAATTTATTTACCGTCCGCCGCCCATTATAAAACCGGCGTTTGGAGTTGAACTTTTACTGGAACCGGAGCTTGAACTTTTGGTTGATGAGGAAGAAGACGAAGTAACGGTACGGATGACGATTTGATCGCCTTCTTTCAAACCGGAAATTATTTCCGTCGCGGTATCATCAGCAATGCCGATTTCAACCGTTTGCGAGCGGGGAGCGGCGGTTGAGGTGATGCCTTGCTTCATTTCATCCGCTGAATAGGTTTGGTCAAACACTTCTACGTTACTGGAACCGTTTTGAGTTTTGATGGCGCTGTTGGGAACGGTTAAAACATCCGTTTTGGTTTCGGTAATAATCGCGGCGCTAACGCTCATTCCGGGTTTAACCCGATCATCCTGCGTGTCAAAATTTATTTTAACTTTGTAAGTAACAACTCCCTGCGTCACCGTACCGATGGTGTCTATTTCCGCCACTTCGCCGGTCAAACTAAGATCGGTAATCGCGTCAAAAGTCAAAGTTACTTTTTGGCCGGTTTTTACTTTGGCCGCGTCCACCTCGTTTAATGATATGGTGGCAATTTTTTGTTTGGTGATAATCGTGGCTATAGCTGAGCCGGAAGAAAGGGAATCGCCTTTTTTTACATCCACAGTGGCAAGCACGCCGTCAAACGGAGCGCGCGCAGTATAATCCGCCAATTTTTCCTGCGCGTCCAGCAGCGCGTTTTGTTTCTGCCTAACCGCCAACTCTTGGGATTGCAAATCATACGAATCGGCGCCGGCCTTTAAATCCGCCAAAGACAATTCTTTTTCTTTTACCGCCGCTTCCGCCGCCGTAATATCAAGCGGATTGTTTTGATCCATCGCTTTTATATCGTTTTCAGCGTTGGTTATCGCCTCGCGGTCGTCTTGCAACGTCCTTTGAATAGAAAGTAAATTGGACAGGTGAGTATTGATTTTACCAATATAAGTCGCGAGACTGGTTTGATATTCCGTTACCTTGGAAAATATTGTTTTTTGACGTTGCGAACGATAATCAGACCAGGTATCCAAATAATTACTTTCACTTTTACCGGCTTGGGCAACCGATTTGGTAGTTTCCAGCATTTCGGTTAACAAAGATTCAATGGTTGCTCGGTCGGAATAACGGCTTGTATTTTTATAACGCTCAAAACTCGCGTCATATTTTAAATCGGCGGTCTGATAATCATTTAAAGCGCTGGTCTGAAAAATTTGCAAAGCGTTTCTATCCAAAGAATCAACAGCATTTATCAGCATAGAATTATTATCCGAGCCTCCGGTTCCTCGTTCGCTCACACTGATTTCATAACTGTAAAGCACGTCATTTAATTTGGTCATTATAGTTGGCAGATCTAAAAAAGCGTTGGCAATGGCATTAAACGCGTCTTCATATGCTTTAGTAATGTCATCTTCCGCTTTTGTTTTTGTTTCCTTGGCTTTTTGGTATTCTGTTTGCTGGGATAATGTCAGTTTTTCCAAACTATCGCGCGCGCTGACAAGCGAATTTTCCGCTTGCATCAGCGAGTAGGAATCAGTCGGTTTTTTTAATTTTTCCAGCGTTAATTTCGCGCTGGCTAAATTAGCCTGGGCGTCACGGACTGATTTTTGCGCTTCTTGCGCGTTCAATTGCGCCAAAATATCGCCGGTTTTTACCTCTTGCCCGTTTTTCACCGCCACGTTTAACACTTCTCCCGCCGCTTTGGCTTTGATGTCCACTTGATTGGAAGAATCAACTTGGCCGCTGCCGGAAACGGAAGTGATTAGTGTTCCGCGGGCGACACTTCCCAGAATATAACGGGTCGCGGTTTCTTTTGCGGTTAAAGTTTTGTAGCCGTAGTAACCGCCGCCCGCGATGATTACGACGATAACCGTTAATAAGATTTTTCTTTTTAAAATTTTATGAATTAAATTCATAGTTATTTTATAATTTTTTATTAGCGTCTAAATAATTTAAATTGTATCTGATCGGGCGGGGGAGACGGCAAACTTTTTACCATATTATAATACGAATAAAATGCTATTTTTAGTGCATGCCGCGTTAGAGCGCATTTTTATTGGCTTTTAGCCGCCAAATTTGTTAATCGTCCGCCGGTAATTTTTATAATAGCTCCACTATAACACAGGCCGCGCTCTTTTCAAACGTCATTTTTTGCTTTTATCATAAAAATAAGGTATGATAAAAAAGGCGTCTATTATTTCTTTAACCATAAAAATATGGCAAAATCGCGATTAATATGGCAAAGTTTTTTAAGTTCGCTCGGCGTGTTGATATATATTACCGCCGTTGCTTTTGTGATGAACAACGGCGAAAAGTTATTCGGTAAAATAAATAGTGTTTTTGGTCCGGTGTTTTTGCTGATGTTGTTTGTGGTCTCGGCTTTAATCACGTCTACGCTGGTATTCGGCCGGCCGATTTATTTATATTTAAACGGCAATAAAAAAGATAGCATTAGTTTATTTTTTTATACTGTCGGCTGGCTGGTAATTTTTCTGTCGTTGGTATTTTTTGTGTTATGGATAAAGTAATATGGCGTTAAAATTTGTAAAATCAATTATAAAATCCGCGAGTAAAGGCGTGGCTTATGACCCGGAAGTGCAAAAAGTGGTCGCGCGTTTCACGCGTTTTTTTGGTTTTGTCAAAAAAAGGCTGACACCGGATGAAAAATTCGGACTGATCTTAACTTTGGGCGCGACCGCCGCTTTGTTTTTTATTTTTCTCTTTTTTGATATTTGTTTTAATTTAATCGGCAACGACCCGCTGGTAGCGGCGGATTTGCGCATCATTAATTTAATCCAAATTTTTCGCGATCCCGCTTTAAATAAAATAATGCTGTTTGTCACTTATTTGGGCAATTGGCAAGTGATTTTATTGGGGTTGATTTTTGTTTGCTCGTATCTCGCGATGGTGAAGCGGTTTTATTATTTACTGGCGCTGACTTTTTCCACCGGCGGCGCGGTGATTTTCGGGGAAGCGGTAAAATATATTTTCGCCCGGCCGCGTCCGGCATTAATCAACACTTTGGTCGCCGCCGACGGTTTCAGTTTCCCGAGCGGCCACATGTTCATCGCTTTGGCGTTTTACGGGTTGATCGCTTATTTTATTTTTCATCGTCAAAAAAATTATTGGTTAAAATTTTTTGCCGTCTTAATAAGCGCGCTGTTAGTTTTAGCGATCGGTTTTTCGCGCGTTTATTTGGGAGTGCACTGGCCGTCCGACGTATTGGCAAGCCTTGTCGCCGGGCTGGCGCTACTTGCGGTTTCCATTACCGCGCTTGAAATGCGCCGAAAATTCAGCCACCGAACGCGGGGAACATTTTTGTTTACTTCGCAAACGCGCCTAATCGCCAATTGCTTGATGTTTTTGATTTGGTCCGGTTTTGTGATTTATTTTTTTAATATTCATCCTTTGTTAGTAAACCAAAAATTACCATTGGAACAAAAGGTAATTTTAAACGCGACTGATATCCCCGACGATTTATTTTCCCGTTTGCCCAAAACCAGTGAAACAATCGTCGGTACGCCGATGGAGCCGATTAATATTATTATTGTCGGTAAAAAAGAAGATTTACAGCAAAATTTTATTAAAGCCGGCTGGTTTCAAACCGATCCGCTGACGCCGCGAACATTATGGCGTCTAACCAAAGCGTCAATTTTAGATCAACCGTACGAACAAGCGCCGGGAACGCCCACTTTTTGGGATACGCGGCCGAATGATTTTTCCTTTGCCCAAGAAACAACCGAACGATCGGTGCGGGAGCGCCACCACATCCATTTTTGGGAGACGCCGTTTGTTTTGCCCGACGGCCGTTCGGTTTGGTTTGCGACGGCGCATTTTGATAAAAATATCCAACTGGCGAAAAATATTTTTCCGGCGCATGTCATTGATCCGGCGATTGATAAAGAACGCGATAAAATCAAAAGCGATTTGCGCGCGACCGGACAAGTGGAATTGGTGAGAGAATTTAAAATCGTGGAGCCGACTTTGGGAAAAAATCAGGCAGGCGACGCTTTTTTTACCGACGGCAAAACCGAGATAATTTTTTTGGCAGTTCAGCCGAAAAAATAATATCTACTGTCATTTCCGCGAAAGCGGGAATCTAAGAATAAAAAAAGTTAGAGATTCCCGCTTTCGCGGGAATGACAAATAAGTTGTTTTTTTGCATTACTTTTACTACAATACAATCATGAACATAAATTTAGCCAATTTTTACGGTTTATTGCATTTAAAAGCCAAAGAAACAAAAATCGGCCTGGGCGTTTTATGGCATAATGCCGGTTTGCGAACGCTACTTTCCGTAAGCCTATTGATTAATGTGATAAACTGGGGAATAGGTTATTTTGTTAATTACCGCGCCACGGAAGAGGTAATTTCTTTACATAACAATATTTATTTCGGCATTACTTTAATCGGCGCTCCGAGTCAGGTTTATTTTTTACCGTTCTTTGGTTTGGTTGTTATTGCGGTTAACGCTTTTTTTTCTTATTTAATCAAAGAAGACGACCGATTTTTTTTATACGTTTTTTCCGTCAGTTCCGTGTTGGTTAATGTGTTTTTAATCTTAGGACTCGCGGCAATCGCATTGCTTAATTTTTAATGAAAATGGTTTTTATGGAAAATTTTTTTATCATCAAAATTTTGTTTTTAACCGCGCTTTCCGCCGGCGTGGCGGTTTTGTGGACGCCGGCGCTGACTCATTTTTTGTATAAATACAAATTAGGCAAAAGCATTCGCAATAACGGCACGACTCCTATTTTTACAAAATTACATAAAGATAAAGAAGGCACGCCGACGATGGGCGGCCTGATAATCTGGGTGACGGTTTTAGTTTTGGCGCTGGCTTTCTTTTACGCGGCTAAATTTGTTGACCTTGATTTTTTTCAGCAGATGAATTTTTTAACTCGCAGCCAGACATTATTGCCATTAGGTTGTTTAGTGGCGGCGGCATTGGTCGGCTTGATTGATGATATTTTGGATATTCGCGGCAAAGGAAAGGGCGGCATGCGAGTAAGGCAACGATTAATAATTTACACGCTGATTGCGATTGTAGGGGCGTTATGGTTTTATTATAAATTGGACTGGGATTTATTGCATATTCCTTTTGTCGGCAACTGGCAAGTCGGCTTATGGTATATCCCGATTTTTGTTTTTGTCATTGTTGCCACCGCATTTTCCGTTAATCAAATTGACGGGTTGGACGGTTTGGCCGGCGGAACTTTACTCACCGCTTTCGGCGCTTACGGTATAATCGCTTTTGTCCAAGGAAAATTTGACTTGGCGGCTTTCTGCGGCGTTATCATTGGCGCGCTGATTGCTTTTTTATGGTTTAATATCAAACCCGCCCGCTTTTTTATGGGAGATACCGGCGCGATGTCGCTTGGGGTTACGTTGGGGATAATAGCCATGCTCACCAATCAAGCATTGTTATTGCCGGTTATTGGAATTTTATTCGTCGTTGAAGCCCTTTCTTCCATTATTCAAGTCGTTTCCAAAAAGTTGCGCGGCAAAAAAATATTTTTATCTTCGCCGATTCACCATCATTTGGAGGCCGTCGGCTGGCCGGAATATAAAATCGTGATGCGTTTTTGGCTGATTTCAGGAATTGCCGCCGTGATTGGGTTGATATTATTTTTACTAGACAAATAGACTAGTTTGTAAAATTTCTAAAATTGTTTGTCATTCCCGCGAAAGCGGGAATCTCCTACT
>JBAYGB010000050.1:0-6080 GCA_041666885.1 Patescibacteria group bacterium
TATTCTTTCGTAAAATACCGGGGATCGGATTTTAATAACAGCAATTTATGGGAAGTTCGTTTTGATTCGGCGAGCGGCACTATTTTTGAAGCGCTTGCGACCATCGGCGTTTTGGGAACTTTTTGCCTAATCGCGATTGGTTTGATTTTTTTAAGCATCGCCTTTATCGCTTTAAGCCGTTCGGAAAATAAAGAAATAAAAGTTTTTCTGCTCGGCGCTTTTTCCAGCTTGATAGTATTAGTGGTTAACGCCTGTTTATTCACCGTTTCCGGCAGTATCATTTTAATCATCGTCGCCCTGGGGTCTTTGACGGCCGCTTTAATCGTCGTTGATTATCCGGAAAAATTTAAAGAAATCAAACTTTCTTTCCGCTCTTCGCCCAAATACGCTTTGGCTTTGGCTGCCTTGTTTTTGCTCGTCAGCGCGGGAGTGGTAGTATTATTCACCAGCGGCTTTAAAATATATCTGGCTGATTTTTACGCGAGCAAGGCTTTGAACGCGGGCACGGATTATCAAGCGGCGGTTAATGACTTGAATCGGGCGATAGCGACCGCCGATTATCAGGATGAATATTATTTGCGCCTGTCCCGCCTTTATATCAATATGGCCAATCAGGAGGCGCAAAAGGGCGGTTCGGCGGACATTAACGCCATTCAAAATTATTTGAGTTCGGCGATACTTGCGGGCAAAAAAGCGGTTGATCTGTCTCCCAACAGCGTGGCGAACAAAGAATCACTCGCTTTGATTTATGAAAATGCCGCGGCTTACAATATCACCGGCGCGCTGGAATGGGCGGAAAAATTATACACCGAAGTAACTCAGCTTGAACCGGACAGCCCGTCCGCTTACGTGCGGTTAGCCTTGATCAATATGGCGCACGCGAATAATGAAAAAGCGGACGAAGAAAAAAAACATTTTTATAACGAAGCGTTGAAATTTTACAGCCAAGCGATCGCCAAAAAACCAAACTTGGCGGCGGCTTATTACGGCGCGGCGGTGGCGCAGGAAAAATTAAACGATTATAGCAAGGCGATTGAAGAATTGGGCAAGGCCGTGACGCTCGCGGGCGATAATTTGGATTACCGGTTTGAATTGGGACGAATGTATTTTAATCGCGGCGTGCAGAATCAAAATTTGCAGCAGGAGCAAACCAAAGCGATAACCGCGGCGGAAGATAAAGACCAGTCGGCGATAGCAAACGAGCAATTAAGCGTCAGCCAAGAGCAGCAAAGTAAAGTTATTGCTTTGAACGATGATTTAAAAACCGCGGAAGCGATATTTAAAAATATCATTGAAGCGAGTCCGAATCACGCGAACGCGATTTATAGCCTCGCTTTGATTTATGAAACGGTAGGGGATAAAGCGCAGGCTAGAACAAATTATGAAAAATTACTCAATATCGTGGAAGATCAGGCGACCAAAGACGCGATCTTAAAAAAATTACAGACGCTGTAAACCATAAACACATCAAAAAAATAAAAAAAGCGGCTCTTGACGGGTCGCTTTTTGAAAGATAATTGAAGCGTAAATCGACATTGTTGATGTTTATATGCAAAATATAACAAATCAAATAAATTAGCTTGTACTTGCCAAATTCAATAAAACCCTGTTTTGTCAATAAAAACAACAAAATCAGTCTGTTGATAGGTTTCCTTGACATATTTTTAGGGAAAATATATAATAACCTTAACTTTTGAAAAAACTTAAAAACAACATATTTTTGCGAAACATTGCTACTTTGCGTAAAATTCTTTCCCACGGAAGCGCGGGGAGAGTTTTTTTAAGTTTTTAATCTATTTTGTATAATGGCGGAAAATAATTCAAATCACATTTCACAGGAAGCGGAGCAAAATCCGGTAGTTAACGCCAAGGATTTTTTGGAAACAGTGGGCGAGGTGCTGGAATTAAAGCCGGGAGCGACTTTTGTCGTCCGCTTGGAAAATGGGCATGAAATCTTATGCCATCTGTCCGGCAAGATGAGAATGAATAAAATCAAGCTTTTGCCCGGCGACCGCGTAAAAATAGAAATGAGCCCTTACGATTTGACCAAGGGCAGAATAACTTATCGATTGTAATGATACTAATCCATGAATAAAATTATTTGCGGAATTCGCAATTAGTAGATTAGCATTTATTCGCATTATTAGCATAATATTATATGAAAGTACGAGCGTCAGTAAAATCAATTTGTAAAGACTGTAAAGTAATCCGCCGCAAAAAGCGGGTTTGTGTGCTGTGTAAAAATCCTAAGCATAAACAAAGACAAGGATAAAACAAGAGTAAGAAGTAAGAAGTAAGAATAAAACTAAGAATATAATTTTATTGCCAACTTTCTACTTCTGACTTTTAACTTCTTACTTCTAACTTTTTTTTATGGTTTTAAGAATAGCGGGCGTAACAATTCCTAATGATAAAAGAGCGGAAATCGCTTTGACTTATATTTTTGGTATCGGCCGCACCAGCGCCAATAAAATTTTACAGCAGGCGCAAATCAGCAGAGACACAAGGATAAAAGATTTCAGTGAAGACGAAGCGAACCGATTAAGAAATATTATTGAAAAAGAATATAAAGTGGAAGGCGATTTAAGACGCGATGTAAGCAGTAATATCAAGCGTTTGAAAGACATCGGCTGTTATCGCGGTTTGCGCCATAGCCGAGGTTTGCCGGTAAGAGGACAACGGACAAAAACTAATTCCCGCACCGTGCGCGGCAATGTCCGCCATACTTCCGTGTCCGGCAAGAAACCGGCGGGGCAGAAAACATAGTCAATTATAAATTATAAATTACGAATTACGAATGTTTTTAAATCATTAAATTATGATATCAGACGACAATAAAAAATCAAACGAAGACGTAAGTGAAGAAATAGAAAATTCCGATATTGCGGCAACGGCTGAAGGAGAAAAAAATGAGACGGATAAAGATGACAAAGAAGAAAAGAAAGGAAAAAAGTCAACCAAAACAACCAGCCGAAAGAAAAAGAAGGAAAAAAAATCAATTCCTTCCGGTCGGGCTTATATTAACGCCACTTACAACAATACGATCGTCACCTTAACCGATCAAACCGGCAACGTGATCTCTTGGGCGAGCGCCGGCGGCTGCGGCTTTAAGGGCGCGAAAAAAGCCACGCCTTACGCGGCGCAAATAATAGTAAAAAAAGCGATTGACAAAGCGAAAGATTTCGGTCTGAAAGAAGTGATGGCTTATGTAAAAGGTGTCGGCACCGGCCGCGAATCGGCTGTCCGAGCTTTAAACGCCAACGGATTAAATATTTTAGCTATTAAAGACTTGACGCCGATTCCGCATAACGGTTGCCGTCCCCGCAAGCCTCGCCGCGTCTAAGAAAAATTATGAAAAAATATACCCATAAAATGTGCCGCCGTTTAGGAGTAAAATTGTGCCAGTCGGCAAAATGTCCGCTCGCGCGCCGCAACTATCCGCCGGGAATTCACGGTCCGAAAGGCCGCCCGCGTCAGACTGAATACGGCATGCAGCTCGCGGAAAAACAAAAAGCCAAAGTGGTTTATAATATTTTGGAAAAACAATTCCGCCTTACTTTTGAACGGGCGGTAAAAATTCCGGGAGATACCGGGCAGAATTTGTTAATGCTTTTGGAAACACGGCTGGACAATGTAATCTACCGCCTGGGTTTTGCCGATACGCGCGTGCAGGCCAAACAGTTGGTCAGTCACGGTCATTTTTTGGTAAAAGGGAAAAAATTAAATATACCGTCTTATACGGTAAAAACGGGGGATATAATTTCTTTGCGCGCCCACAGCCTAAACAATAAATATTTTAAGCAAATATTGGGCAAATTAAAACCGAACGCGATTCCCGGCTGGCTGTATTTTGATTTTAATAAAAAAGAAGCCAAAGTTTTACATCTGCCGCAGGCTTCAGACTTGGCGGAAGAATTGTTTGACACCAAAGCGATTATTGAATATTACTCACGCCGTTAATTTGATAATTTTTTATACTTTTATATTTTAAATTTTATGCAAAAAATAATTTTGCCGCAAAAGGCGACTTTTATCCAACTGGAAGATGAAAACGAAGGCCAAATCGTGATTGAACCTTGCTATCCGGGATATGGTACCACTTTAGGCAACGGTTTGCGCCGCGTTTTATTATCTTCTTTAAAAGGAGCGGCGGTTACCGGCGTTAAGGTAAAAAACGCGAGCCACGAGTTCACGACTTTGCCGCAGGTAAAAGAAGATATTTTGGAAATCATTTTAAATTTAAAAAATTTACGGTTAAAGTTTTTCGGTGAAGAGGGTGAGGTTATAAAATTGGAATTGAAAGCGCAGGGAGAAAAAAAAGTGCGCGCGGCGGAAATAACCAAAAACAGCCAAGTGGAAATAATGAATCCCGACTTGCACATCGCCGAAATTACTGATGCGGCCGGCAGTTTGGAAATGGAAATCTTTGTCACTTCCGGTTATGGCTATACACCGATTGAAGGACGGAAAACGCCGGACAAAGAAGTCGGTTATATTGAAGTAGATTCAATTTTCAGTCCGGTAAAAGCCGTTAAAGTTGACGTGGAAAACGCCCGCGTCGGTCAAATGACCGATTGGGACCGGTTGGTTATTGAAATAAAAACGGACGGCACTATCAGTTTCCGCGAAGCGTTTAAACAGGCGGCCGAGACGTTAGTTGAACAATTTTCTTTCGTTTTGGAGCAAGCGAAAAAAGAAATCGGTGAGGAAAAGAGCGCTGATGTATCCGGCGAAGAAGCAGAAGCCGAAGAAGGAGAAGGAAAAAAGAAGAAAAAAGGTAAGAAGCAAAATAATTAGAGTGCAACGCGTTCTCTCTCCTTTGGAGGAGGGAGATAGAGAGTGGTGGTAAATTTTTTATATCACACCACCCCCATCCCCCCCTCCTCGCAAGAGGGGGCATAAGAAGAAATAAAAAAAATCACCTATGCGCCACCAAAAAAAGAAAAAAGTATTAGGCAGACTGAAACAACCGCGGGAAATGATGCTGCGCAATTTAGCGGCCAGTATTATTATTTATGAAAAAGTAAAGACAACGGAAGCGAAAGCGAAAACGGTTCGCAGTTTGGCGGAAAAGTTAATCACCATCAGCAAGCAAAATAATTTGACGGCGCGGCGCAAGCTGTTGCAGTTAGTGCCGCAAAAATTGGCGGTAAAAAAATTAATGGAAGTTATCAACCAGCGCTATAAAGACAGATCTTCCGGCTACACGCGCATTATCAGGCTTAACAAGCGCACGGGAGACGGCGCGCAAATGGTTCAAATTGAATTAGTATAACCTTATGGAAAAATCAAATCGACAAATTTACACAATTGACGCCAGCGGAAAAGCGATCGGCAGAATAGCCACGCAAGCCGCGATTTTATTGCGCGGTAAAAACAAGCCGGAATACGAGAAACGCGAAGACACCGGCGGATGGGTGGAGATAAAAAATATCAATCAAGCGAAATTTACCGGTTTAAAACTTACTCAAAAAACTTATAAACATTTTTCCGGCTATCCGGGCGGATTAAAGCAAAAGAAAGTGAGCGAAGTGTTTTTAAAAAATCCGGGAGATGTTTTGCGCCGCGCGGTTTTGGGTATGCTGCCGAAAAACAAATTAAGACCGGAAATGATTAAACGGCTGCGGATTAAATAGAAGCGATTTTATAAGTACGGTTTGAGCGATTGTAATAACGATTTAATATTATTAAAGTTATTGTTAAATTGTTATATTGTTAAATTGGCGCTGATAATTTAAAGTATAAAGCGACAAGGCAACAATTTAGCAATGTAACAATATAATAATTTAAGCTAATAAACATATACATATTTGATGTTTCGCCATTTAGATGAAAATATGTAAAGATTATTTCTACCTATGGAGAAAGAAACCAAGACAACAGAATTAAAAGGAAAATATTTAAACGCTGTCGGTCGGCGCAAAAGCGCGGTCGCGCAAATAAGATTATATAAAAACGGCGATGGAAAAATGGTCGCTAACGGCATTGATTTGAAAAAATATTTCCCCATTCCTTCTTATTTTGATTCAATCATTAAGCCGTTGAAACTGACCGGCTTGGAAAATAAAGTTGATTTGTCA
>JBAYGB010000051.1:0-6002 GCA_041666885.1 Patescibacteria group bacterium
CCGAGCACCTCGCCGACGATGGTCGCCGACTTGCGGAATTTAGCCGAAGGCTTAAGGCCCACATCCCACATGGCGTACAAAATGCGACGGTGGACCGGCTTCATGCCGTCACGGACATCCGGAAGGGCGCGGGCGACAATAACCGACATCGCGTAATCCAAATATGAACTGCGCATTTCGCTTACCAGCGAAGTCGGGGTCACCAAGCCGTAATCGGTTTTTTGCGTTTCCTTCACCACCTGGCTCGGGACTGAAGATTCAATCGGTTGTGCTTCATTTTCTGTTTGTTCCGGCTCGATTTTTTTTGGTTTTTCTTTCTTGGACATAGGCTATATAATTTTCAATTTTCAATTTCTAATTTTCAAACAATTTTTAATGACTAAATTTTCAAACATTGAACCATTGGTTCATTAAAAAATTAAAAATTAGAAATTTAATAATTATTTATTCTCTTTTGTGCTCGTCGCTTGAACCAATTTATCATTTAAGCTAAACAATAATTTTTCCAGTTCAATTCTTTGTTTGATTTCGTCCGCGGTTTGTTTTTCGCCGGCAACTTCGCCTTTGTTTTCCAAAGCGGCGCGCAAATCAGTTATCTGTTTTTTGGTTTCTGACACCACTTCCCGCAGTTGATCGGCTGTTTCGCTCAAAGCACTGCCGGAATTATTAACGTTATTGTTAATTTCCTTAAAATTATTTTTAAAATTAATCGTCCAACCGGCAACTACTAACACCATAAAAAATCCGACGCCGGCGAACATCGCGAGCTTTTTTTCCTGTTCTGTTTTTTCCTGATGATCGCTTGATAAAACAATCGGCGCCACCTTTGCTCGTTTGGTTGTTTTTTTAATTGGTCTCCTTTTTGCGGGCATAACTTTTTCCATGTCATTCCCGCGAAAGCGGGAATCTAAACTTAAAAAAACATTAGATTCCCGCTTTCGCGGGAATGACAATACCAAAAAATTCTATTTAAATACTGTAAGTTCCATATCTTCCTGCGGCAAATCTTTCTTGTTGATTTTTAATTTATCTTCAATCATTTGCGGCTTCATGCCGATTTCTTTGATAAACGACTCAATGCCGTTAATGTCAAACTTTGACTCGGCTGTTTTATAATGCATCGGGATAACCATTCGCGGTTCAATTTGGTTTATCACTTCCACCGCTTTTTTGGCGTCCAGCGTATATTTGCCGCCGACCGGAATGAGTAAAATATCCGTTCCTTCCAAACTTTCCAGTTGTTTAGTGTTTAAAATTTGTCCCAAATCTCCCAGGTGCGTGATTACCACATCTTCAATGCTGACGCGGTAAATAATGTTGCCGCCGCGTTCTTTCCCGTCTTTATCATCGTGAAAAGAATCAAACCCTTGAATAAAAATATCTTTAACATCATATTCCCCCGCCGTATCAATCACATACGGATTGCCCTTGACCGCGTCCACGTTATTATGATCATGATGATTATGACTGATGGTTAAAATATCAGCTTCCAGATGCGGCACTTTCAGACCGCAGTCTTTGCTGAACGGGTCCAAAACCAAAGCGACATTTTCGCCTTTGCTGTCTTTGCCGGTTAATTTAAAACATGAATGGCCTAAATATTGGATATACATAAAGAAAATTTTTAATTTTACAAATTTTGTTCTGTCATTCCCGCGAAGGCGGGAATCCCTGCCTACCGGCTCGCCTCGTTGAAGCTCCGGCGAAGCGGGCAGGCAGGTCATGTTTGGCTTAATTTTAGATTCCCGCCTTCGCGGGAATGACAATGCCTAAAATTTATCTTGAGTACAGTCTCTCCATCTCTTCATCTTCTTTGTTTTTTTCCTCACCTCGCCGTAGTCCCGATGCACTCGGAACGGAGGCGGGCTCACCGTCGTCATCTTCCAAGTCATCATCCTCCGCCACCGGCGGCAATTCTTCCTCAATTTCCACCGCCAATTCTTCGTCTATAATATTTCCCTCTTCGTTTTTAACATCTTCAATTTCATCTTCTTCGAATTTTCTCTCTTCATCTTCTATTTCCGAATCTTCTTCTTCCTTACTTTTTACTTTTAACTTTTCACTTTCTAACTCTGTATCCTCTTCTCCGCCCAAAACTTCATCTATATCAAACTTGGATTCGGCGCGATTATGGAGCGGCAAACCGGCAGTTCCCATCTCGCTTACCTTAGCATATTGTTCCTTGCTAATCAAGATCTCCCGCGCCTTGGCGCCATTCCCCGGACCGACGATACCGCCTTCTTCCAACAGGTCAATCAAGCGCGCCGCGCGGGCATAACCGACGCGCAACCGGCGCTGCAAAAACGAAGTGGAAGCTTTGCCGGAGTTAATCACGATTTCTTTCGCTTCTTCGTACAAATCATCGCTGTCGCCGTCATTAAAACCGGCGCCGGCAATGCCGCCCACTTTCTGCCGGCCGGTAATCTGATCATTATATTCCACCTCTCCGGCTTGTTCTTTAATATAATTAACTATTCGTTTGATCTCATTATCGTCAACGAATGCTCCTTGGATTCTTTTTGGTTTGGAAAGTTCCGCCGTTACAAACAACATATCGCCGCGGCCGAGCAATTTTTCCGCTCCTTGCGAGTCTAAAATTGTACGCGAGTCAATCGCGCTTGATACCGCGAACGCGATGCGCGCCGGAATGTTGGCTTTAATCAAACCGGTAATGACATCAACCGACGGCCGCTGGGTGGCGAGGATTAAATGAATGCCGACCGCGCGTGCCATCTGCGACAGCCGAATGATCGCGCCTTCCACGTCGCGCGCCGCCGTTACCATCAAATCCGCCAATTCATCAATGATAAAGACAATCACCGGCATTCGCTCTTTCGCTACCGCGTTGTAGCTGTCCAAATTTCGTTTGCCGGCGGCGGCCAAAACATCAAAGCGGCGATCCATTTCGTTCAAACACCATTTCAGCGCGTTAATCGTTTTAGGCACGTCGGTTATCACCGGCGTCAATAAATATGGAATACCGTTATAGATTGGAAATTCCACGCGCTTGGGATCAACCATAATAAATTTTAAATCATCCGGATTATTTTCATACAATAAACTGACAATAATGGAATTTAAACAAACCGATTTTCCCGAACCGGTTGCGCCGGCGACAAGCAAGTGCGGCATCTTGGCCAAGTTTGCGAGCCACGCTTGTCCGGCCACATCTTTGCCAAGTGATATCATCGTGTTGTATTTGCGCTCATGAAATTCGCGCGTATCTAAAATTTCACGCAAACCGACACGCGCGATCACGCGATTGGGCACTTCCACTCCGACCAATGATTTGCCTGGGATCGGCGCTTCAATGCGGATCGGGTGCATAGCGAGCGCGAGCGCCAAATCATTGCTAAGCGTAGTGATGCGCGTTAATTTTATTCCTTCCGCCGGCTTAAAAGTATATTGCGTGACTGTCGGCCCGACGCTTATTTCGCCCATTTCCACCGGGATGCCGAAATTTTCCAACGTGCGTTTAATCGCTTCGTTGCAGGTTTTAACGTCCGCGCCCGATGGCCGGCCGATTTTATTGCTTAATAAATCAAACGGCAAATTTATTTTTATATGGCTGCGTTTGGCTACCGGTTCGTCTTCCCGTTCTATTTCCAATTGTTTGGGCGCGCTGACCGCGCCGGCCGCGACCTGATGAGAAGTAAATTCCGCTCCGTCTTTATTTTCCGCAAATTCCGCCCCTTCTTCAACCATCAAATCTTCGTCTTCTTCTCCGTCCGCGCTTTCCTCATCTTCACTGTTGCGGCCGCGGATTTTATTTATTAGCCAACTAACGGGCGCGAACAGACGGCCAAAAAATCCCTGTGCGCCGAATATTCCGGAAATGGTCGTATCAAAAATTAAAACCAATGAAATCGCGAGTAAACAAATCAATACCAACAGCGACGCCCAAAAACCGATGACATTAACAAAAATTTTAGCCAAAAATAAACCGGCATACCCGCCGCCTTGACCCGCGGCGACCGCAGCTTCCGGGTCGGTTTGAAAAAAAATATGCAATAATGCCTGAAAACTCAACAAGAAAAAAAATAAACCCACGTAAGTGTACCCGCGCACCCATTCTTTTTCTTCGTTATGCAATAAAAAAGCAAACCCCAAAATCAGCAAAGGAAAAATAATTTTTCCCCAGCCGAATATTATCGTCAATCCGGAATTGATATATTCTCCGAGCGCGCCGGCTAAATTAAACAAACTTAAAAAGCTGACGCCGCCCAAAGCGACGAGCATGATAATCAAAATGCTTTTTTTCACCTCCGGGCTTAAATTAATGGCGGCGCCATCGGTAAAATTGCCATTGCGGCGCGTGTATTTTCTTTTTCTTGGTCTGCCAAACATAACTTCATTTTTTGTCATTCCTGTGAAAACGGGAATCTAAAAAAATAGTAATAATAAATATTGCAAAAAAATCACTCAAAAGTGACTTTATCCACGCTTTTACTATATCAAATTTTAGCGGAAAGAGAAAGTGGCTTTGCGAACAATTTTTATTTTTTCTTTTTCCACAAAACTCCCATTAAAATCACAATCAGCGCCCCGCTCAAAATCAATAAATATTCAATTAGTTTCATCTTTTTATTATTCTGCGCCAATTGCCATGAATCACTTGTACTGATTTCGCCCAAAACCTGACCCTGTTTCTCTTGGTTATCAAAAGCGACAATGTCGGCGGCTGAACGCGGCAAAATCCTGTACTTTTCATTATTTTGCGAGACAATGCCGGTAATGGTTAAATTGTCGCCCGCGTTGATATTCGTTTTGTTTATTTTTGTTCCCTGCTTGATATAAATTTCCGCTTCGTTGTTGCCATCATCAAGCCAAAGGCTGGATCCTTGCTTATCCACGATCGTACCGGATACGCGTACCAGTTGCGCTTCAGTATCTTCGCCGATTTCATCAGCGGAGATTGCTAGCGGCGCGAGCGGTGTGCTCGTCGCGATTTTTTTAATGTCGCCGGCCGCTTTTGTTTTTAAACGCAATTCGCCGTAACTTTCAGACAACTGCCCGATAACTAAAACTTTATTGCCAACTTCTAACTCCGGAAATAATTTTTTATTACTATAAACCTGTACTCCTGGCGAACCGACAATATAAAAATATTGGCTGGAAAAAATTCCGGGCGTAACCGCCACTGTGCCTTCAACTTTGACATAACTGCCGCTCGTTAGTTCGCGAATATTTTCCAAAGTGGTTTGGACAAAAGCGGCGCCGGTTTTCGCGCCAACTGAACTGTTGCTTTTTGCACTAACGCTTTTGGCAACGCTTGCGGTTTTTGTGCTTTTAACCGCCGTTTTTGTTTTACCGGTTGAAGTGGCTGTTTTAGAATTCGGCGCCTCTTTGATTTTAATTACTTTTTCTTTTTTAACTATATGTTCATCGTCGCTAACGCTTAACGACACTTGAAAGTTACCCGAGGCTAAATAAATATAAATCGGATTTGGCGCGGTAGAAGTCGCGCCTGCGCCAAAGTCCCACAAAAATTTTAAATCATCGCCGTCCGCGTCTTCCGTATCCGAGCTGTTAAAAGAAATTATTTGCCCGACGGTCAGTTCGCCCGACCAGTCAAAATCCACCGTCGGCTCATGGCTGATTTTAATGATGTTCTGCGCGCTCGGAGTTATCACTTCACTCCATTCCCAAACAAATGGCGTCGTGGTCGCGATTTTGACGTTATAACTTTGGCCTTCAATTACTTTTTCATATTTTACGGTTTGTATCGGCGCGTCCCCGTTCGGCTGATATAATTTTACTTCGTCGCCGGAATTATTCAGCGCGATTTTACTGTCTTTGCGATAAACGACAAAATAACCGCTCGGTTTTATTTTTAAATCTTCTGACTTCTTACTTCTTACTTCGTATTTTCTGGTACTGCTGTCGCTTAAAACCCAACCTGCCAAATTTATTTCTTGTTCGCCTTTGTTAAATAATTCAATAAATTCTCCCGCGTCTTCATCGCCGAGCGGGTGCGGTAAAATTTCATTGATAATAATGTC
>JBAYGB010000052.1:0-5930 GCA_041666885.1 Patescibacteria group bacterium
GGATTTATTTGAAACTTATGTTGTTACTTTAATCGCTTCCATGCTTTTGGGATATTTACTTTTTGGCGCCGGCAGCAATGCTATCTTTTATCCTTTAGTTTTGGGCGCGGTATCTATTTTTGCGTCCATCATCGGCACTTTTTTTATCAAATTAGGCGCGTCTAAAAATATTATGAACGCTCTATATAAAGGTTTAGCCGCAGCCGCAGTTTTGGCTTTAATCGGTTTTTATCCAATTACAATGCGTTTGATGGCAGATAATAGTTTATACGAACCGATAAATATTTTTTGGTGCGCAGTGGTTGGAATTTTAGTTACAGCCGCGATGGTGTTAATAACCGAATATTATACTTCCACAAAATATCAGCCGGTAAAAACAATCGCGGACGCGTCTAAAACCGGACACGGTACAAACGTTATTGCCGGACTCGCGGTTTCCATGAAATCAACCGCTTGGCCGATTATCGCGATTTCGACGGCGATTTTAACCGCGTTTTCTTTGGCGGGAATTTATGGCATAGCGATTGCCGCGGTGGCGATGCTTTCCATGGCCGGTATAATTGTGACAATTGATTCTTATGGTCCGATTACGGATAACGCCGGCGGTATTGCCGAGATGGCGGATATGCCGGAAGAAGTACGCGCGGTTACCGACCCGTTAGACGCGGTTGGCAACACAACCAAAGCCGTGACCAAAGGCTACGCGATTGCGTCCGCCGCGTTAGCCGCTTTGGTATTATTCGCGGATTTCACTCATTCCATTCCGGGCGGCGCGGTGTTTGCGATTGATAACCCGCGCGTTTTAGTCGGTTTATTTTTAGGCGGACTTTTACCGTATTATTTCGCGGCACTCGCGATGCAAGCGGTTGGCCGCGCGGCCGGATCGGTTGTGGAAGAAGTACGCGACCAGTTTAAAAATCATCCGGGCATAATGCAAGGCACGGAAAAACCAAACTACGGTAAAACGGTTGATATCGTCACCCGCGCCGCGCTGAAAGAAATGATCGCGCCCGCTTTAATACCGCTGCTCGCGCCAATAATCGTCGGTTTCGCTTTAGGTATTCCGGCGTTGGGCGGTTTGTTAATCGGCTCTATCATTACCGGTTTGTTTGTCGCTATCTCAATGACTTCCGGCGGCGGCGCCTGGGATAACGCGAAGAAATATATTGAGTCCGGACATTTTGGCGGTAAAGGGTCGGATGCGCACAAAGCGGCGGTTACCGGCGATACGGTTGGCGATCCGTACAAAGACACTGCCGGTCCGGCGATTAATCCGATGATTAAAATAGTTAATATTGTGGCGTTGCTTATAGTTGGGATGCTCTTATAAAGTGCCCCTCCTACGAATTACGAATCGGTACGAATATACAAATAAAGTTATACATTAGCCCCGCGATTTATCGCCGGGGCAATAAAAAAAAGGAGAAAAGAAAATGAGATTTTGGAACTGGTTGAAAAAATGGTTGCGATGGAACGATACGGAAGAAGTTGTGGAGGTTGATTTACCGCGAGTGGAAGAAAAAATAGATTTGCCGCCGATTGTAAAAGTAAAAGAAAGAGAGGCGCTCTTTTATATCAGAATAACAAAAATTCCTGATGGTAACGCGCCGGAATGGGTGCGGAAAGAGTGGGTTGGTTTACTTCTACCATGCGTAGAAGAAACAAATACCGGCGGTTGCGCGTTAAATCCAGTATCAACTTGGGAACAAACAACAGATAACAAGGGAATCCCTCCCCGCGGCCGAGTATACAAAGTTCCAGTATCTTTGGCGTTGAAAATATTGGAACAAAAAAGTCCAGCTGCGGCGCAATGTTTCCGTGACATGCTAGGCGGTTATTGCGGAGAGTTCACTTTCAGCGTAAGTGAGGCTGAAAAGGTAGATGTTGTTAAAGAAGCAGTATAAAATTATAGGCGGGGCTAAGCCTAAAAAACTTAGCCCCATCATTTCTAAAATTATTGGTAGATTAAAATATTTTATTATTTCAGCTGTAAATAGTGAGACAAAAAAATAAAATAAAACCGCCCAGCCATAAATGGCCGGGCAAGAAACAAAACCCGCTTAAGCGGGTTTGAAAAAACTAGCCCCGCGATTTATCGCAGGGGCGGGAGTTAAAAAGCATATCGATTTATCGTTGAAGCTTGCCCAGTCATAAATGGCCGGGCAAGAAGTCAAACCCAATAAATTGGGTTTATAAAAAGAGTTAGACATAGCCGTTGATAATTTTGTAAGATAAAAGCTAACCCCAGTTATGGGGTTTAAATGTTAGCCCTGCCATTTATGGCTGGGCTAAAAAAATACAATAATTTAATTTTGTCCCAATAAATATGTCCCAATCATTTTACCGATTGTATTATCATATAGTTTGGGGCACGAAATACCGAGAGAGAATCATAACGCCGGAAATAGAAAAATTATTAACAGAATATATTCCCAAAAAAATTAAAGAGAGCGGCGGAACATTTATGGCGCTGAATATGACGCAAGATCATCTGTATTTGCTCGCGAGCGTTTCGCCCAAAACAAGCGTTGCCGAATTTGTATATAAAATCAAAGGCAGTTCTTCGCATCTGATAAATCTTAATTTGGAAAGAAAAACATTTTATTGGCAATCCGGCTATGGCGTTTTGTCTTTGTCCGCCAAAGGAATTCCATTTGTGACAAAATATATTTTAAATCAAAAACAAAAACATGCCGACAATAATTTAATTGATGTTTTGGAATATGCGCCGGCAGAAGAAGAAAGAGAATCCAACTAGTTTAGTTTTGATATAGCACGACATTTTTCCAATTCGCCCAGCTATAAATAGCCGGGCAAGAAGCAAAACCCGCTTAAGCGGGTTTGAAAAAACTAGCCTACGAGGGCAAGTATGATAACCTAATTAATAATCACCTAACCCAGCCATTTATGGCTGGGCATAAAAACTATGAACATCCAAAAACAAAACACCGGCAAAGAATTAGAATTAACGGTTGAGTTATCTGCCGAAGAAATGAAACCGTATGTGGAACAGGCGTGCGCTAAAATTTCGCAGGATACCAAAATAGAAGGGTTTCGGCCCGGCCATGTGCCGTATGAAATTTTAAAACAGAAAGTGAGCGAGATTTATATTATGGAAGAAGCGGCGAACATCGCTATCCAAAAAACCGCGGGCGATATAATTAAAAAAAATCTGGACCAAGAAAATATCGTCGGCCGGCCGGAAATACGCTTGACCAAAGTCGCGGCGGACAACCCGCTGGAATTCAAAATAATTTTGGCGCTCACGCCGGAAATAAACTTGGGCAAATATAAAGAGTTGAATATAAAACAAGACAGCGCGGCGGTTAAAAATGAAGACGTGGTAAAAGTGTTAAAAGATTTGCAAGCCATGCGCGCCAAAGAAGTTATCACCGAGCGGGAAATAAAAGACGGCGATAAAGCGCTGGTCGGCATCCAGATGTTTTTGGATAATGTGCCGATAGAAGGCGGGCAGGCGCAAAACACCGCCGTCATCATCGGCGCGGATTATATCATCCCGGGGTTTGATAAAAATTTAATCGGCGCCAAGAAAGGCGACACGCGCGAGTTTAAATTGCCTTATCCCAAAGAACATTATCAAAAAAATTTGGCCGGCAAACTGGTTGAATTTAAAGTGGAGATAAAAGAAGTGTACGAGCGCGAGTTGCCGGAAGTCAACGACGAATTTGCGCGCAACTTGGGCGGCAAGAGTTTAGACGAAGTAAAAAAACAGATAAAAGAAAATTTGGAGCAGGAAGCCAAACAAAAAGCCGAGCAGAAAACGATTTTGGAAATTTTTGACAAGTTGCTCGCCTCCTCAACCTTCAGTCACTTGCCCGAACAGTTGGTTCATAACGAAGCGCACAGCATGATTCACGAACTGGAACATAATATAACCGAACAAGGCGGAAAATTTGCGGATTATTTAGCGCATATTAAAAAGAGCGAGGAAGATTTGGAAAAAGACTTTATGCCGGAAGCGGAGAAGCGGTTAAAAATTTCTTTTATCATCGCCGAAATCACCAAAGCGGAAAAATTGGAAATCACCGATGATGAGTTAAAACAAGAAATCAGCGAGCGGTTGAAAATTTATGACGGTCAGCCCGAACTTAAAAAACAAGCGGAAAGCGAAGAGTTCAAACATTACATCCGTTATAATATGTTAAACCAAAGAGTGATGGAAAAGTTGAAAGAGTGGAACGTCAAAAACAATTAAGAATTAAGAATGACGAATTACAAATAAAAAAATAAAAGCGCTAAATGCAAGTTCAGCGCTTTTTGTCGCTAGTGGGCGATTCAGGAATCGAACCTGAGACCTCGTCATTATCAGTGACGCGCTCTAACCAGCTGAGCTAATCGCCCAATCAATTAAAAATTACGAATTATCAATTACGAATTAATTTTCAGCGTTCGGAATTTGTAATTCGTAATTGTCAATTGATAATTGATTGTTGTGCCGAGGGTGAGAATCGGACTCACGACACGAGGATTTTCAGTCCTCTGCTCTACCACTGAGCTACCTCGGCCGGTAAGTTAAAAAGTTGAAAGTTATAAAGTTAGAAAGCAAATTTTACTCGCATACTTTACGAACTTTATAACTTTCAACTTTATGAACTAATGTTGGTTGCGGGGGCCGGACTCGAACCGGCGACCTCCAGGTTATGGGCCTGGCGAGCTGCCAACTGCTCTACCCCGCGATAATTGAGTTTAAAAGTTATTAGGCAACTTTATAAACTTTATAACTTTCAACTTTATAATTTATATTTGTGCGCTCGGATGGATTTGAACCATCGACGGCCGCCTTATAAGGGCGGTGCTCTACCGCTGAGCTACGAGCGCAATATTTTTTTGCTCCAGCCGGCTGATTGATTTCAATTTACTATGGATTGAAAAATTTTTCAACTAAAAAAGCTCCGGTATTTGGAGCTATTTAAAATGCAAATAGCCCCATAATTCTATTTGCTTAACTAATCTTTAGTATTAACAGGCGCCAATTTTGATTTTAGATTTTAGATTGCAAATTTTAAATTTAAAACTACAACCGTTCATCTGAAACCACCATCTTACATTACTGCAAGATGCCGACTGAAAAAATTTATGCTTAGACAAATTTATGATAAATCATAAATCTTAAATCTAAAATCATAAATTCTTTTTCTCCTTAGAAAGGAGGTGATCCACCGACAGCTTCCGCTACCGGTGCCTTGTTACGACTTCACCCTTATTATCGGTTTCACCTTCTCCCGAAAAAATCGGGATTCGGGTGCCCCCGACTCTCTTGGTGTGACGGGCGGTGAGTACAAGACCCGAGAACGTATTCAACGCGCCGTGGCTGATGCGCGTTTACTAGCGATTCCAGCTTCATGGAGTCGAGTTGCAGACTCCAATCCGAACTGAGAGAGGTTTTATAGGATTTGCTCCGCCTCGCGGCTTGGCTTCCCTCTATACCTCCCATTGTAGCACGTGTGTCGCCCAGGATGTAAGAACCATGCTGATTTGACGTCATCCCCTCCTTCCTCCCAGCCCCAAACGCGCTTCACTTCGTTCCGCGCTCAATTTTCAATTTCTAATTTTCAATTTTCAATGATTGAAAATTAATTCATTGAAAATTGTTTGAAAATTGAGAATTGAAAATTGATCATTGCGCACGAAGTGCGTTTAGGGCTGGGCAGTTTCCCAAGACACATGAAACTTAGGATAGGGGTTGCGCTCGTTTCCCGACTTAACGGTACATCTCACGACACGAGCTGACGACAACCATGCAGCACCTGTCCGGCACCCTCGAAGGACTTCCCATCTCTGGGATATGCAGCCGGATGTCAAACCCTGGTGAGGTTCCTCGCTTATCGTCGAATTAAACCACATGCTCCACCGCTTGTGCGGGTCCCCGTCTATTCCTTTGAGTTTTAGCCTTGCGGCCGTACTCCCCA
>JBAYGB010000053.1:0-5720 GCA_041666885.1 Patescibacteria group bacterium
AATACCTCCGGAAGAGTGATGTGTTCATTGTAACAAGGAATAATAACGGATAATTTTGGCATATTTTTGCTTTAACTGATTTCAGTATAAAGTAGAGCGAGGGTAAAGGCAACTATTGCGGTTTTTCCTTAATTATTTTAAAGTTAACTATATACTAAAAAATAATATGTTAAACATTAATCCAGCGATTTTCAAACCCTACGACATCCGCGGGGTTTATCCCAACGAGCTCAATGAAGAAGCCGCCTATGCCATCGGCCGAGCCTACGCGCGGCGCACCGGCGCTAAAAAAATATTAGTCGGCAGCGATATGCGGCTTTCCGGACCAGTGCTTAAAGAACAACTGATCCGCGGCCTTACGGATGAAGGCGCGGATGTAGTTGATACGGGGTTAGTTCCGATAGACGCGGTTTATTTTGCCGTCAGCAAACAAGACTATTCAGCTGGCATAATGATCACCGCGTCGCATAATCCCAAAGAATATAACGGTTTTAAACTGCCAACAAAAACCGGTTTAGTACGAGGCGAGGAAATAAAAACAGACGTAGATCAACTGCCCATAGAAATTTCCGCATCAAAAGGAGCCGTAACGGAAATTGATATTATGTCGGATTACATTAAACATGTGCTTTCTTTCTGTGATTTAAAAAAAATAAAGCCGTTTACGGTTGTTGTGGACGCGGGCAACGGCATGGCAGGGAAAGTTGTGCCAATACTGGAACCGTATTTACCAATAAAAATAATCCCACTTAATTTTACTTTGGACGGCAACTTCCCGGCGCATCCATCCAATCCCCTCCTGCCCGAAAGCCAGGTGCAAATCAAACAAGCGGTGTTGGAAAACAAAGCGGATTTCGGCGTTATTTTTGACGGCGACACGGATCGGATATTTTTTGTAGATGAACAAGGAGAATTTATTCGCGCCGATATGACACTTTTGATTTTGGCTAAAGAATTTCTGCGCCGCGAACCGGGGATGGGGATTGTTTATAATGTCATCTGCTCCAAAGTTGTGCCGGAAATTATTACTGAATGGGGCGGACGGCCGATTCGTTCCAAAGTCGGCTATGCTAATATCGCCAACGCGATGAAAAATGAAAATGGCATTATGGGCGGAGAATTGTCCGCGCATTATTCTTTTCGCGATAACGGCTACGCTGATTCCGGTTTTATCGCTTGGCTGATTTTGTTGGAATTATTATCGCAAGATACCCGTCCGTTATCAGCTATCGCCAAAGAATTCCAGCGTTATGATAAATCAGACGAGATAAATATAAAAATGAATGATCGGCAAGCGGCGATTAATAAAATTAAAGCGCATTATACTGACGGCGAACAAGACGAGCTGGACGGTTTAACGGTTTCTTATCCGACTTGGTGGTTTAATATCCGGCAATCTAACACCGAGCCGCTTTTGCGCATTACGATTGAAACTCCGAACGCGGAGATTACGGTAGCAAAACAAAAAGAAATTTTGGAAATAATAAAAGAATAAAAATATAATTAAAAAAACGAGGCATTTTAACCGCCTCGTTTTTTTATTGAAATTTTTATCCTGTTGAATAAACTTGAACAACTTCTTACTTTTTACTTCTTACTTGCTAAGTCATTGTCGCTGTTAATAATGCCTGAATCACAAACCGCGCGATACCGAACGCCGCCAAGATAATCACCAAACCGATAACACCGGCGGTCATTATTTTTTTCGCGGTGCCGGTTTTATCTTCATTGCCCGCGGCGGTCATCCACATAAAGCCGCCGATTAAAATCAAGACTACCGCAATAATACCGAGGAACCCCAAAATTACGTTTATCACGTTCGCGGCGATTTCGCGGGGATCTTTATCATTTAAACCCGCGCTTGTTTTTAACGAATCTTCCGTTACTGTTCCGCCACTGCCAGCGCCCCAAGGGTCAAGTCTGCCGGAAGTCGTGCCGCCTCCGCTGGTGCCGCTACATATTAAAGATGATGTGATACATGAACTCCCAGAACCACAATCATCGGTACGATTAACTGCCGTCGGATATGTGCAATTTTGAGGAGCGCAGTCGCTATTAACATTGCATCTCCTACCGTCTGTTAAGCCTGAAGCAGGATCGGCTGAAATACAATACCCGCAATCTGTGCCCGCAGTCAGTGCTTTCGCCTCTTTTATTATTCCTAAACTAAACATCGGCGCAATAATCAAGAACGCGATAAAAATTGTTAAAATTTTTCTCATAACTTTTTCGCTTTATTTTAATAAACAAAAAATATGTAAATAAGTTATTTTTTATACAATTCCTACCGCCTCTTTCACTTTTCGTAAAGTCCCAGCCGCGATTTCATCCGCTTTTTGTCCGCCTCGTTCCAAAATATTATCAATAAATTTATCATCAAAACTGTTATATTTTTGTTGAAAATCCGTTAAAAATTTTGCCACTACTTCGGCTAAATCTTTTTTAAACTCGCCGTAACCGTGCCCGCCGTAGCGCGTTTCCAAATCTTTTACGGACGCATTGGCCAGCAGAGAATAAATCGTCAGTAAATTGGCGAGCGCCGGTTTCTTTTGGTCAAATTTAATGTCAGCGCCGCTATCGGTCACCGCTTTCATTATTTTTTTGCGCGCGGTTTCCGGTTTATCCAACAGCGCAATATAATTAAATTCGCTTTTGGCGCTCTTGCTCATTTTTTTGGTCGGATCGTCCAATCCCATAATGCGCGCGCCGATGTGTTGAATGTAGCTTTCTGGAATTTTAAACACCTCGGAAAACTGCGAGTTAAACCTGCGCGCGAGCATTCGCGTTAATTCCACATGTTGCGTTTGATCATCTCCCACCGGCACCAAATCCGTGTTATAAAGCAAGATATCCGCCGCCATTAATACCGGATAATCAAACAACCCTAAATTGATATTATCTTTATTCTCTTTCGCTTTGTCTTTAAACTGCGTCATGCGTTCCAGTTCCGCAATCTTAGTTATCGTATTTAAAATCCACGCCAGTTCCGTATGCGCGCTCACTCGCGACTGTTGAAAAATAATCGCGGTTTCGGGATTGATGCCGGCGGCTAAATAAATTTTGGCGATTTCTTTTATTTTTTCCCGCAAAACTTTCGGCTCCTGCTTGACGGTTATCGCGTGATAATCCACCACGCAAAAAATACATTGGTATTCGTTTTGCAGCGCGACCCAATTTTTGATTGCCCCCAGATAATTGCCTAAATGCAAGTTGCCGGACGGCTGAACGCCGGAGAAGATGGTTTTATTCATATTTATATTGTCATTCCCGCGAAGGCGGGAATCTAATGATAAAAATATAATGGGATTCCCGCCTTCGCGGGAATGACAGCTGTTTAAAGTTTATCAACAATCTTCGCCTTTCACAAGAGCGCTTTAATTAAAATTATCTTTTTCCCCTTGTTTTTCCAGTTATTGCCAAAACGAACCCTTTATGATAGAATATGAGCGTCAATTTAAATTATTAATTTTTTCGCGATAAATCTTTTGTTTATTAGAATATTAGGCAGGCGAAATGAAAGAAAATGGCTAAATTTAAAACAAATTCCCCATATTACTCAATCGGATCAAGCATCCGCGCGTTAGCTGTTACTTCACTCTTGGCGAATCAAAACGCCTAAGTTTTATTTTTTATTCTGTCTAACAATTACTCTAATCAACAAGTGGCTTTGAGCGAAAGCTATTTTTTATGTTAGCTGGTTTAGAAATTATTTTGGGTGTAGCCGCCCTGTTTATCGGTTTATTTTTGGGCTATTACATCCGCAAACAAAAAGCTTTAAACGAGATAAATTCGGCCGAAGCCAAGGCCCAAAAAATCATTACTGACGCGAAAGCGGAGGAAAAAGAAGCGATTTTGAAGGCGCAGGAAAAGGCTTTGGTTATCATTGATGAAGCCAAAAAAGAAGAAGAGCGCCGCTATAAAGAATCCAGCGAATTCCAAAAACGATTGGAGAAACGGGAAACCACTTTTTCCCAAAAACTTTTGGAATTGCAGGATAAACAACAAAAACTTTACGACAAGGTAAATCAAGTGGAAGAGGCGAAAGAAAAAATTATCGCCATTCGCAAAGAGCAATTGGAAAAATTGGAAAAAATCGCCAAGATGACCAAAGACGAAGCGAAAGATGTTTTAATGAACAATGTGGAGGGGGAAATAAAAGAAGCTTTGGTGTCGCGCATTAAAAAATTGGAACAAGAATCAAGCGACGAACTGGAAACCAAGGCCAAAGCGATGCTTGCCGTGACGATGCAACGGCTCGCGTCCACCTATACCACCGAAGTGACGACCACCAACGTTGATTTGCCGAACGACGAAATGAAAGGCCGAATTATCGGCCGCGAGGGCCGCAATATTCGCGCGATTGAAAATTTAACCGGCGTGGAAATCATCGTTGACGATACGCCCAACGTTATTACTATTTCCGGCTTCTCCATGATCCGCCGCCATCTCGCTAAACGCGCGCTGGAAAAATTGATTTTGGACGGCCGAATTCATCCGACCAAAATTGAAGACGCGATTGAAGAGGCGAAAAAAGATTTGGCGTTGGATATTAAAAAAGCGGGCGAAGAAGCGATGTATGATGTCGGCATCGCCGGTTTTGACACCAAACTCGTACAAATCATCGGCCGATTAAAATATCGCACCAGTTACGGCCAAAATATTTTAAACCATTCCGTGCAGGTCGCGCATCTGTCCGCTTTGCTCGCCGATCAATTGGGCGCTGATGTTACCACCGCCAAAAAAGCCGGCCTGTTGCATGATATCGGCAAAGCGGTTGACCATGAGGTGCAGGGCACGCATCCGGAAATCGGCAAAAACATCGGCCAAAAATTCAACTTGGCTCCGGAGATAATTAACGCCATCGCAACGCATCACGACGACAAACCGGCGGATTTGATTTCCGTCATTGTAAAAGTCGCCGATGCTATTTCCGGCGCTCGCCCCGGCGCGCGCAAAGATTCGCTGGAACAATATTTGCAACGGCTGGAAGAATTGGAAAAAGTGGCCATGACTTTTGACGGCGTGGAGCGAACGTACGCGATTCAAGCCGGCCGCGAAATCAGAGTGTTTGTGGAACCGAATAAAATTGACGATTTGGCCGCTTATAATCTGGCAAAAAATATCGCCAAAAAAATAGAAACCGAATTGAAGTATCCGGGTGAAATCAAAGTGAATGTCGTGCGCGAAATGAGGATAGTGGAATACGCGCGATAAATTTAAAGTTAATTTTAAAAAAACTTGCGCCGTTGAAAGGGGCAAGTTTTTTTGTACATTTGTCCCATTGTTAAATTACTTACCTCTTTCTCCTTAACCTCTTTGAAATTTAATGTTATAGTATAAATGTAATAATAGAGAAAAATATGGAAATAAAAGTATTATTTATCGGTGATGTTGTCGGCTCTATCGGCCGCCAAGGAGTAGCAAAACTTCTGCCGAAATTAAAACAAAAATACCAACCAGATTTGGTGATTGCCAACGCGGAGAACCTCGCGCACGGCCTTGGCGTAACGGAATCAACTTTAACTGAAATATTAAACGCGGGCGTTGATTATTGCACCGGCGGCAATCATATTTTTGATCGCCCCGGCAATGAAAAACTATTAAATGAAGAAAAATGGCGCTTGCTCCGACCGGCTAATTATCCCGCCGGTTCTGACGGAGTCGGCGAAAAAGTTATCAACATTAGCCCGCCTAGACTTGCCGTCGGCGAGGCTGGCCCG
>JBAYGB010000054.1:0-5566 GCA_041666885.1 Patescibacteria group bacterium
GATGTCGCGAGCGAAATTGAACGGCTGACTTGGCTGCATCCGGTGATTTTAAGCAAAACCTGGCGGTATGTAACCGAGCAAACAGCTACTCGCAAAATTATTCGCCGCGCCGGTATTATTAATCTTCCGCCGGCGCGCGAAGTTATTGTTGACTGCGTCAGCAAATCGGAAAAAGCCTTGCTTTCTTTCAGTAAAAAACGCGCCGAACAAAAAAATCGGACGGAAGAGATGATAAAACTACTCAAACAAATCAAACATAGCATTCAATCCTAAGCAATTAATAAAATATGGGGTATTAGGATATTAGATATTAGGATATTAAATTCTATAATCTTGAAAGTTCTGCGAATATCTTAATATTCAATATCTTAATATCCTAATTTTATCATACCTTGTATTTGTAATTCGTTATTACTCATTCGTCATTCTTTTAAAACTGTCATTCCCGCGAAAGCGGGAATCTAAGATTCTTCCAAACATGAGATTCCCGCTTTCGCGGGAATGACAAGATAACTTTGTATTATGTCCCTATCTGTCGGCATCGTCGGCTTGCCCAACGTCGGAAAATCAACCACGTTTAACGCGTTATTAAAGCGCAAACAGGCCGCAGCTTCCAACTTCCCTTTCTGCACCATCGACCCCAACGTCGGTGTGGTTAACGTGCCTGATGAGCGGCTGGAACAACTGGCAAAAATTTCGCAATCAAAAAAAATCGTGCCGACCGCGATTGAATTTGTGGACATTGCGGGGCTGGTTTCGGGCGCGCACAAAGGCGAGAGTTTGGGCAATAAATTTTTAAGCCACATCCGCGAGGTGGACGCGATTATTGAAGTGGTGCGCGCGTTTCAAAATTCCGATATTATTCATGTCGCGGGCAAAGTGTCGCCCGCGGATGATATCGCGACTATCAATTTGGAATTAATAATGGCGGACTTGCAAACCGTAGATAAACGACTGTCAAGAGTCGCAAGCGATGCCAAGTCGGTGACCCCAAAGTCCGCTACGGACGGGGCAAGTAAAAAATTAATTTTGGAAAAACAAGTTTTGGAAAAAATAAAACAGGCGCTAGAACAGGAACAAGCGGTGCGCGATTTAAATTTTACCGACGAAGAAAAAGAGCTGATTAAATCATTATCGCTTTTGACCGCCAAACCATTGCTTTATGTTTTAAATATTGATGAAAAATCAGAAAACGACACGTCGGCGTGTCGCCTGCCGGATAATGCAACCTCAATCATAATCAACGCCCAATTGGAATCCGAAATCGCCGAATTGCCGGAAGAAGAACAAGAAAATTATAAAAAAGAATTAGGCATTACCGAAACCGGCTTGGATAAATTAATCAAAGCTTCTTATAACTTATTAAACCTGATTACTTTTCTCACTTCGGGCGAACCGGAAACTCGCGCCTGGACCGTTCGACAGGGCGCGCTCGCGCCGGAAGCCGCGGGCGTTATTCATACCGATTTTATCAAAGGCTTTATCCGCGCCGAAGTTATTCCGTGTCAGGATTTTATCGCTTGCGGCGGTTGGAGCCGCGCCAAAGAAAAAGGCCTTGTCCGAACCGAGGGCAAAGTCTACGAAATAAAGGATGGTGATGTTTGTTACTTTCTCATAAATAAATAAATTTATTCCCGTAACGCATAACTCATAGCGCACAACGCCCAATCGCTGGGCGTTTTTTTGTTTTAATATTTTTATATTCTAGTGTTTTAATGTCTCTTGCCTTTTCCTGTATTTTATAGTAAGGTTTGGGCAGAAAAAAATAGATCATTAACAATTTTCAGAAAATTAAATTGAATCTGATAAAAAATAGTGAAGGAGAAAGACCATGCATAATCGCTATGTCAATAGAAAAATTGAGGAAATTTTTTCCGACCAACACAAATTAAATCTTTGGCAAGAAACAGAATTAGTGGTGTTAGCGGCGAAAGCGCAACTAAAACAAATCAAACCGGACACTTGCGAGCAAATAAAACAACTCTTACTTTCGCATCCGATTGATTTTGAAATTTGGCAGGGGCTGGACAAATTAACTAAGCACGACTTGAATGCTTTTTTAATGGAACGGCGAAAACATTTGCCGACTAACTTGCAGCCGGAATTTCACAAAAGCATGACATCCTACGACACAGAGGAACCGGCCTGGGCCATTATGCTTAAAGAGGCCTACAACTATATTGTGGCCATGATATCCGACATAAAAATAGAACTTATAACCAAAGCGAAAACATATCGCTATCTTCCAATGATAGGGCGCACGCACGGCCAGGAAGCGCAATTACAGTCTTTTGGTAAACGTTACTTAACTTGGCTGCAAGAAATTTCCATGGCCGAAGAGGCATTATTAAAGGCTGCTGAAAATCTAAGTCTTTCAAAACTTTCGGGCGCTATTGGTAATTATGGCGGGTTAGATCCGGAAGTGGAGCAAGCAGCGCTAAAACTGCTTGGACTTGAGCCGTATTATGGCGCAACGCAGATTATGCCACGTGCTTTATATACTCCGTTGGCAAACGCGTTAAGCACATTAGTATGTTCATTAAATAAAATCGCGCTTGATATTCGTCTCGGAGCGCGCAGCGGTCGGCCGATTTTTCAAGAACCGTTTGCTAAAAACCAAAAGGGATCATCTGCTATGCCGCACAAAAAAAATACGATTATGACCGAACAGATGGAAGGCATGCAACGAATGGCCTTGGGATATTTGCAAATGATTATGCAAAATATTTCAACTTGGGAAGAACGGGCGATTGAACAATCCTGCGTGGAGCGTGTTGCTTGGCCTGATTTATTCCATGTTGCCTGTCGCGCGCTTGATGTGATGACAAAAGTACTATCCGGCATGGAAATATATCCGGTAAATATGATGTGGGAAATTATTAACTCACGCGGCTGTTATGCTTCTAATGAAGCAAAAGAATTTTTGGCGGAAATTGGTTTGAATTTTAACCTAACGGTTGAAGACGCTTATCGCATCATTCAGCTTGCGGCCTTTAACTCTTTCGACATTGTCCAAGATTCATTTGTAGAAAATTTTCCGCCGAAATCTTGGCAACAATGTGAAAAAATTCAGGCCGTTCTAACTGCTTCGCCGCCTTGTCCGCCGGTTTCTATTGAACAAATCATTAGCGAGCATAAATTAATCGCTTCGGAAAAACTAAGCGCGTCCACGGAGCAAGTGGAATGTTGGAATGAGATGTTGGAACAAATTTTTGCCATTGAGCAAAATAAAAAGCGTTGGAGTGAAATCTTTTCGCTACCATATTTATTGCGACATGAGGAAACATTGTACCTACAAATCTTAGGAGAATAATGGTTGACTTAAA
Organism: Patescibacteria group bacterium; assembly: GCA_041666885.1. Taxonomy (GTDB): domain Bacteria; phylum Patescibacteriota; class Patescibacteriia; order Patescibacteriales; family XYC2-FULL-47-12; genus 1-14-0-10-43-11. The sequence goes on from JBAYGB010000054.1 coordinate 3,327, forward strand.
TTCAATTACCCAAAGCGTCCCCAAAAAGGTCGCTTTTTCTTTTTTTTGGACCGCCTTCGTCCCGAAAACTAGAGACTACGGCGAGGCAGGCAAACATTTTTTGACAAACATCTTTTACGGGCATATTATTAGAATACAAAAACATAAAAACACGAGAACATAAAAACATTAACCCTATTTCTAAAATTAACATTAGCAATAAATACTATGGTGTAAAATTAACCAAAAAATAAGCATGATACCTGATATATCTGCATTTTTGTTTTAATGTTTTTATGCTTTAATGTTTTAATGACTAAATATATGCAATTCACATCTCTACAACAAGACCAAAAAATATATAATCTTTTGCAAAAAGAAACGAGCCGCCAGCGCGAAGGCATAGAACTAATCCCGTCGGAAAATTACACTTCGGGCGCGGTAATGGAAGCGATGGGCTCGATTTTGACCAATAAATATTCCGAGGGTTACCCGGGCAAACGCTACTACGGCGGGCAGGAAAATATTGACGCGCTGGAAAATATCGCGATTGAGCGGGCGAAAAAATTATTCGGAGCCGAACACGTTAACGTCCAGCCATATTCCGGTTCGCCGGCCAACACCGCCGTCTATTTTGCCTTATTAAATTACGGCGATACGATTATGGGTTTGAAACTTGACCATGGCGGACACATCACCCACGGCTTGCCTATCAGTTTTTCGGGTAAAAGTTATAAAGTTGTCCCTTATACCTGCAAACCGGACGGCTGGCTTGATATGGACGAAGTGGCGCGCCTGGCGCAGGAGCATAAGCCAAAATTAATCGTCGCCGGTTTTACCGCCTACCCACGCGCGATTGATTGGAAGCGATTTCGCGAAATCGCGGACTCGGTCGGCGCTATCGCCTTTGCCGATATTTCCCATACCGCCGGTTTAATCGCTGGAAAACAGTTGGAAAATCCGACGCCGTATTTTGATGTCGTAATGACGACAACGCATAAAACTATGCGCGGACCGCGCGGCGCGATTATCATGTGCAAGGAAAAATACGCTTCCGCGATTGATAAAGCGGTTTTCCCTGGGCTTCAAGGCGGGCCGCACGAACATATTATCGCGGGCAAAGCGGTTTGTTTTGCGGAAAGCTTACTGCCGGATTTTCCAGACTACGCGAAACAAATTATCTTAAACGCCAAAGCGCTCGCGGACGCGTTAAAACAAAACGGCTTTAAACTCGTCACCGACGGCACCGACACGCATTTGATTTTAATTGATTTAACAACCAAAAATATCACGGGCAAAGAGGCGCAAACCGCGCTGGACGCAGTCGGCATTACCGCGAACAAAAATACCATACCGCACGAGCCGCGCAGTCCGATGGATCCGTCCGGTTTGCGTTTGGGCACGCCGGCCGCGACTACTCGCGGGATGAAAGAGTCTGACATGCAAAAAATCGCGGGGTGGATTAATGAAGCGGTCACGAACAAAGATGATGCGACAAAATTACAGCAGATAAAAGAAGAAGTAAAAAATTTCTGTTTGCAGTTTCCGTTGCCGGGAGTGAAATAATTTTAAACAAACAAAAAATTAAGGCGGGCAAACATTTGCCCGCCTTTTCTTGCCTAACTCCATATTTCCCAGTACAATACAATTAAATACCGTTTACTGTCATTCCCGCCCGCTTCGCCAGAGCTTCAACGAGGCGAGCGAAAGCGGGAATCTCACATCATTCTTAGATTCCCGCTTTCGCGGGAATGACAAACACATATATTATGTCTCAAATCATCGACGGCCGCATTTTGGCCGACAAAATCAAAGATAAAATCGTGCAGGAAGTGGTAAAATTAATCGCCTTGCCGGGAAAAGAAGCGGGCGAATTAAAACGCCGTCCCAACCTGGCGATTATTTTGGTTGGCGAACGGCCGGACTCGGCCATATATGTCGCGCATAAAGAAAAAGAAGCGACCAAATGCGGCATTGATACCCATATTTATAAATTCCCCGCCGACGCGAGTGAACAGGAACTTTTAACCTGCGTTGATTATTTAAACCGCGACGATCTGATTGACGGCATTTTATTGCAGTTGCCTCTGCCGCCGCAGTTTAACGCCGATAAAATCATCGCCGCTATCAGCGCGGATAAAGAAGTGGACGGCTTTCATCCGGATAATTTAAAAAAAATTCACGCGGGCGAACCTTACCGCCTGCCGGTACTCGCCGCGGTAATTTTAGAAATTTTAACCGAGATAAAATGCGATTTGCGC
>JBAYGB010000055.1:0-5532 GCA_041666885.1 Patescibacteria group bacterium
ATTTTAACGGGGTAAACCTTTCCCGGCTTGAATTTTCAGGCTTAATCCCGCACCAGATGCGGGATAAAGGTGCTTCCTATATCCTGCAAGGGGGAACGCCTTGGAGGATTTATTTTTTATTTTAAGTTTACTTTATAATTATTATTTTTATGTCAAAAAAAGAAGCTATCGTCACCGAAGAAAGAGAAGAGCGCATCCAGCGCTATGAACTCATTTATTTGATTTCCAACCAGTTCGCCGAAAACGAACTTGAACCAATCACCGGCGCCGTGGTAAAATTAATAACAGACAATGGCGGCGTAATCATTACGGAAGAAAATTGGGGCAAAAAAAAGCTGGCTTATCAAATCAAACAATTCTTCCACGCTTATTATATTTTGGTGGAATTTGATTTGGCCAAAGAAAAGTTGGCAAAACTGGAAAATTTCTTGCGTTTGAATGAAGATCTTATCCGCCACTTAGTTGTTCAAAAACGCATCAAGTCGGCGGCGGAAATAGAAAATGAAAAACGCGTGGCGCAAAAAATGGCCGAGGAAGAGGCAAAGGAAAACGAAGAATCGCCTTTGCAGCATCGAACGCCGGTAGAAGCAAAAGTCAAAGAAGAAAAGAAAGTAAGCATGGAAGAACTGGATGAAAAATTAAATCAAATTTTGGACGACACGGAAAGTTTATTATAAAAACTATTATCTTATATCATATTCTTTTAATTACTCACTCCCTACTAATTACTAATCACTTACCAATATACAAATAATCATCTGAAATAGCTCTAACCTTTATTCGTATATTCGTATAAAATTCGTAATTCGTAGAGTAAAAAAACATATGAACCTCAACCGAGCAACGCTTATCGGCAATTTGACCCGCGACCCGGAAGTGCGCACTACGCCCTCCGGCCAAACCGTCGCCTCTTTTTCCATCGCGACCAATTTTTCCTGGACTGACCAAAGCGGCCAGCGCCAGCAAAAGGCGGAATTTCATAACATCGTCGCCTGGCGAAAATTGGGTGAAATTTGCGGCGCTTATTTAAAAAAAGGCAAACAAGTTTATATTGAAGGCCGTTTGCAAACCCGAGATTGGGTTGGCCAAGACGGCATTAAACATAACCGCACGGAAATTATTGCGGACAATATGATAATGTTGGGCGGAACGCCGAGCGGCGGCAGCGGTTACGCGCCGGCCGCGGCGCCGGTACGTCCGATGGCTCCGGCGATGCATAATTCACCGATGGAAGAAATCCCCACCATTGATCAGGAAGTGCCATCCAGTTTCGCGACCGATAATTTTTCTTCGCCGATGGAAGCGGATGCGGAGGAAGATATTAAGGTGGAAAACATCCCTTTCTAAGCTAAAACAACTTAACACGGGTTTAAAACTGTTAGTGATCGTTTAACACGAATACTTATTTCGGGTTTATTACTTCCTGCAACTATACGAATGCCACAAAAACTGTATTAAAGACATTCGTGGCATTCGTGTCCATCTGAAACGATGTAAATCCGTACAAAGCGTTCGCGTTATTGGTTCACTAATAAAATAAATCTGCACTAACTATTTGAACTTATGAAACAACAGCAACTAAAAAAAGACAAGCAATGCCATTTTTGCGTGAATAACTTGCGCGACGTTGATTATAAAGACGTTCAGCTTTTGCGCCGCTTTTTGAATTCCTATTCCAAAATCCTGCCCAAAAAACGAACCGGCGTCTGTTCCAAACATCAGCGCAAAATCGCAACCGCGGTTAAACGCGCGCGCATTCTGGCGTTGATTCCTTTTTTACCACGATAACTGCCATCATTGCGAGCGTAGCGAAGCAATCCCGTCGTTTTTCTAATTAATAATGGGATTACTTCTCCCAAGTACTCGGGATCGCAATGACAATATTCTTTATGCTTTCTTTAAATGAAATAAAACTTGGCGCGCTGATAAAAATCAACGGCGAACCTTATGTCGTTATCCGTTCCGACCATCACAAAATGGGACGCGGCGGCGCGGTGCTGAAAACGAAATTAAAAAATCTGATTAACGGCAGCGTCTTGGAAAAAACTTTTCAAGGCAATGACAAAGCCGAAGGAGCGGAAACGGAAGAAAAAACCGCGAACTATTTGTATAAAGACGACAATGAAGCGCACTTTATGGACAACGCTAATTTTGAACAATTCAGTTTGTCCTTGGATCAATTGGGCGATACGGCAAAATTTATGAAAGACGGTTCGGACGTGAAAGTTTTATATTTTGAAGACAGGCCGGTGTCGGTGCGGCTCGCGCCGAAAGTGATCTTGAAAGTCGTTTCCACTCCCCCGGGCGTCAAAGGCAATACGGTGTCTAATGTCACCAAACTTGCAACGTTAGAAACCGGCGCGGAAATTCCAGTGCCGATGTTTGTAAATGAAGATGACAGTATCAGAGTCAACACGGAAACGGGCGAATACGTGGAAAGAGCGTAATAAATTTTAAAACATTGACAAAATAAAAACGATATGCTATTATATGCATATCGTTTTTTTAAAATTTATCAAGAAAGGATTTAGATAATGAAAAAGTTTGAAAAATTGACCACAGATTTTTGTATAAAAAATATTGATTCCATGGCTGGAAGAGAAATTCTCTACAGATTCAATGAAATAGCTGAAAATAAAATTGTAAAACAAGTTGAAATTACAAACAACAAACGAGGAACATTTTGGAAAATAGATTGTGAGGGATTAACGGAACATTATGTGCTTTCCTTCTCTTACAACCCGACTGATGGCTGGATAGCTGAATTTACCCCGACCAAAGATAGCTTGGATAAAACAGCGTTTGGCGGTCCATGCATAATTACCGTGGAAGTAAAAAAGTAGCCCTCCTTTCTACCAACAAAAACGGCCTCCCTGCGGAAGCCGTTATTTTTTTTATTTTAAATTATATTTTCTCTAAAATTTTTAATTCCAGTTCCCCCGTTTTCGTATCCCAAACCGCGAAGGTCGCTTTGTTAAACATACCGGCCAACGTGCCGGGATTTAACATTTCAGTTTTACCGATTTTCTCCGTCCACGGCTTATGCGTATGGCCGTAAAAAACAAAATCATATTTACCGCTTTGCGCTAACTTTTTAGCTTCTTCCGGAAAATGGACAAATGCTATTTGATGCCCGTCAATTTCTGTTTCAGCCCAGTCACCATAATGTTTCACGTTTTTAAACTGCCCTGCGACTTTGGGCGTTTGTTCCCTATCTTCCACGTTGCCAAAAACCAAATGGATTTGGCCGGAAAAATTCGGCGCGATAACTTCTCTGATCATTGACGGCGCGCATAAGTCGCCGCAAAAAATCAGCTGTTCAATTTTATTTTCCTTCATCCACGCCAACGCTTTTTCCAAATTTGGCACATTGTCGTGGGTGTCGGAGATGATGGCGATGCGCATATGTTTTTATGTCATTGCGAGGAGGAGCCGCGCCGACGAAGCAATCCCGTTGTTGAGAAAAATAACTACGGGATTGCTTCGCTTCACTTCGTTTCGCTCGCAATGACAATATTACCATTTTTAATTTGCTCTTTGTAATTTTCGTTTACTTTCGAACTCTCCGCCAACCAATCCAAAAATTTCTGTTTATTTTTTCCCGCCATTAATTCCACTTGCGCTGATTTGCTTTGCAGAGGAAACAAATTTATTTCCATTTTTTTATCCTGCCAATCAATACCGACCGCCAATCCCTCTTGCGTCTCGCGAGAAAAATATTGATCAAAAATAAAATTGCCCAAAGAATAAAATATCGGCTTATTATTATAAATTTCCATTTCCTGCGCGACATGCGGATGGCCGCCAATTATCATATCCGCGCCGGCATCAACTATCTTATGCCCAAGCGTCTGAATATTTTGCCTTGACGTTGGTTCGTATTCCACGCCCCAGTGCATATTTACAATCACCAAATCCGCCCGCGTTTTCACGTCTGTTATCTGCGCAAGCATTTTTTCTTCGTCCAAAATTCCGTAAACCATGGAATAACTAAGCGCGGCTATTTTGGTATTTTTAACATTCAATATTTTAATATTGCATTCTCCGACTTGCTTATCCGGACAGCCGGAATAATTGAAATTAAATTTATCCAAATTTTCCCGAGTTTCAATATATCCTTGTTTTCCTTGATCCGTAATGTGGTTATTCGCGATACTAAAAAAATTAAAGTTGTAATTTTTTAAGCGCGCGACGTCTTTGGGATCAAACGCGAAATCAATGCTGATTTCCGGCGGATAATGTTTACCGCCGGTTGTAACCGCGCCTTCCAAATTCGCCGCCATTATGTCCGGCTGTTGCCATTCCGCCGGCAACTCAAATTTAGCAAATAAATAATCAAATCCTTTTTGTTTTATCTTTTCTTTAATATGCCGGTCAAGCATGATGTCGCCAAAAAATAATAGTTTTACCGGCGGTTCTTCTTTGGACGCGGTTGTCAAATTTTCCGCCCGGCAAAATTTTAGTTCCGTTTGCCCCACTGGCGCCGGATTTACCCCCACACCTCGCGAGGTGTGGGGGTAAATAAAACTTAAAAATAGAGCCGCTACGCAAGCGGCTAAAAATAAGGTTAACAAAAATGATAAGTTTTTTTTCATTTTGATGTTTAATCAAACTAATTCTTTATTTAATTTCCTCTATGTCAATTTTTCTAATGTTATTGTTAGTAATTCCCAAGCCCAATTCTCTCATAATCTTATACGCTTCACCGCCGTCTTTTAAATAATGTCCATTTCCTTCAAAATCAATATAATACGCTTGTCCTTTATCTTCTACCTGTAAAAATATTTTTCCGCTATGTTTTTTGGCAAAATTTTTATCAGTTTTGATTTTTTCTAAATCTTTATTGGTAATGCCAACTCCCAAATCTCGCATAATATTATATGCTTCGTCGCCGTCAGCCATATAATATTTCTTACTATTCTTTGGATTTATGTACCAAGCTTCGCCGTGATTTTCTACTTGTAATAAAATTCTTCCTTTTAGTTTATTACTTAAACTACTATCAATGGTAGTAAATTTTCTTTCTTCTTCTATAAATATTTTTATAATGTTTTCTTTATTGAATTTATCATTCTCATTTTGTGCAATCGTTGATTGACTGAATGTTTGTACATTATTTAAAGATTCAGTTACTACGGCATCATTAATATCAAGTGAATAGGTATGAATTTTATTTTGGGCATATCCATCCATTGGTATAAAAACCTTTATATCATAATGTCGCAAAGAAGGATTTATTTTTCCGTTTCCTATTATCTTAATATGACCACTCCCACTAAAATAGCCTACAGTTCTATTACTTTTAGACTCAAATTCGGACGTCATCACTTCTGGCAATCCTGTAATTGTAGGGGTACCAATGTAACCAACAAAATTAAAATCAATAGTATCTGAATATGGTTCATTTAAATCAAATTTTGATAAAGAATCAGTTAAAACATTTATACTAAGCCCAACCACATTCAAAATATATGGTTGAGTTAAAATTGCACCGTCATTATCGGTTAGTATTAATGTTAATGGATATTCACC
>JBAYGB010000056.1:0-5488 GCA_041666885.1 Patescibacteria group bacterium
ATCATCGGCAACCATATAACTTTTTACATCAGGTTTTATCCGATACACTCTACCCTCAACCTTTTTCAAAGTATCAATAAAGAAAAAGGCTCTTTGATTTCTAATTCTTTCCGGCATTTTTTCTGCCGGAATATAAACTCTATCTTTATTGATCTTGGGGTTTACAAGAACTACATAGTCTGTTTGTATCCCCGTCATACCAATAGAGCCTTTTGACCCCTCAATATAGCTATTAATATTATAGCCGTCCAGAATATAAATTCCAGTTTGTTTTTTGTTTGTGATAATTTTAAAACATAGAAAAAGAACAACGAAAAGGATTAAAGACGTAAAGAAACAAACACAGAATCTTTCATTGTTAATGAATCGGATCATTTTCATTCTCCTTAAAAAGAAAAATTTTTATGAAGCTAAAAAGAACGCTCCTTAATTTTTTTACATTATCATACTATTAATATTCTGTCAAGTTTATTATTTATCATATTTCTGTTAAAATAAATCCAAACACCTATATATATTTATCCGCTAAAAATAATATTTATAGAAACATTAATTTTAGTGGCAAGTGCTTTCATATTTTAAAAGGTGTTTGGATAAACAAATGGAAATATTAGTAAAATTAAAAGAAAAACTGGGGGAAAATATAAGAGAAAACGTGCCGCTTGCGCCTTTTACCACTTACAAGCTCGGCGGGCCGGCGCGGTATTTTTTTGTCGCCCAAACGGAAAACGAAGTAAAGCTCGCGGCTGAAACGGCGAAAGCATGCGGCATACCGATTTTTGTGTTGGGTGGCGGCAGCAATATTTTGGTAAACGACAACGGTTTTGATGGTTTAGCGATAAAAATGGAGAATAGGGAATTAAAAATTGACGGTGATAAAATCAAAGCCGGCGCGGGCGTAATGCTTGGGCAAATCGTCTCGCTTGCGTTGCAAAACGGATTAAGCGGCTTGGAATGGGCCGCGGGCATTCCGGGCACGATCGGCGGCGCGGTACGCGGCAATGCCGGCGCGTTTGGTAAATCAACCGGCGACACAATAGCTAAAATCAGAGCGCTGAATATTGCCGGCGAGCAGGTGAAAATAATTGAATTAACCAAAGAACAATGCGAGTTTGATTATCGCGAAAGCATTTTTAAAAAAAATAACAGCTTGATTGTTTTAGAGGCGGAATTAAGTTTGGCATTAAAAGATAAAGCGGAGGTGCAAAAACAAATGGCCGGAAATATTCAAAGCCGCGCCAACTCGCACCCGAAATTTCCCAGCGCCGGCTGCAGTTTTAAAAATATTATTGTTACTGACGAAATCAGGGAAAAAATAAAAACCATCAATCCGGAAGGGGAACAAAAAATAAAAGGCGGGAAAATCGGCGCCGGCTGGTTTATCGATCAAGCGGGTTTAAAAGGGTATAAAATCGGCGGCGCGCAAGTGTCCGCCGAACACGCGAATTTTGTCGTCAAAGTTGATGATGCCGCTCGCGCCGAGCATGTTGTGATGCTGATTTCTTACGTTAAACAGCAGGTGCGCGATAAGTTCGGCGTGCAATTGCAAGAAGAAGTGCAATACGTTGGGTTTTAACTATCATTGCAATGACAATAAACATTCTTGGAATTAACATTTCTACCGACTCAAAACAAGAGGTTTTAAAGCAAATCTCTGATTTTTTATTATCGTCAAACCAAGGCGGACACTATATTGTTACCCCTAATCCGGAATTTTTACTCGCCGCGCGCAAGGACGAAGAATTTTTTTATATTTTAAATCAAACTCATATCGCCGTTCCGGATGGAGTCGGCTTGACCTTCGCCGGGCTGTTTTTAGGAAAAATAATCAAGCGCATTTCCGGCGTTGATTTAATGTTAGATATTTGTAAATTGGCGGAAAAAGAAAATAAATCAATTTTTTTATTGGGTGGAGCTAACGGCGTGGCGCGACAAGCGGCAGATGAATTAAAGTTAAAATTTCCCAGTCTAAAAATCGCCGGCGCGGAAGAAGGACTGAAATCGGGCAGTTGGAAATTGCGTTCCGGCAAGTGGTTAAAAGGAGAAGAACAAAGTAAGAAGTTAGAAGTAAGAATTAACGAAACTAAGCCGGATATTTTGTTTGTTGCCTTCGGTCATCCTAGACAAGAAAAATGGATATATCACAGCCTGCCAAATTTAAATTCTGTAAGATTAGCTATGGGCGTTGGCGGTAGTTTTGATTTTATTGCCGGTAAAATTAAACGAGCGCCAAAAATTTTACGCGCTATGGGACTTGAATGGTTATGGCGTCTGTTGCAAGAGCCGCGGAAACGCTGGCGGCGCATTTATGACGCGGTTGTTATATTTCCCTGGGAATTTTTTAAATGGCGGTTTATCCGGCCGTGGCAATACCGCCCCAACGTGGCATGTTTGTTGTATCGTAAAAATGGTGATAATATAGAAATATTATTAGCTGAACGAAATCATCCGGTCGGCCATTGGCAATTGCCGCAAGGTGGTACCGACGGCGAGGATTTGGAAACCGCCGGCGCGCGCGAATTGCGCGAAGAAATCGGCACGAATAAATTTAAACCGATTGTCAGTTTTAAAGATTTGCATAAATATAAATTCAACAATACTTTGAGTCGTGGCGTAAAATCCAGCCAAATTTTGGGTTACAAGGGACAAAAGCAAGGATTATTCATCGCGGAATTTTTTGGCAAAGACAGCGACATCACGATTAATTTTTGGGACCATCGCGCCTGGAAATGGGTTGGTTTAGAAAAAGTTGAAAGCGAAGTCCATCAGTATCGCCAGGAAGCGACCAAAGTTTTTATCGAAAAATTTAAATCAATTTTATGAAATTTTGCGTAAAAAAATATATTTATCTGCTAAACGATTTTACCAACCTGCTTTTAAAAAAAGACCGGCGGCAGGAAGACAGGCGAGTGCATAATTTAATGGTCGCGCTTATTATTTTAATTGTTGTATTATTTATTTCTTTTGCTTATAACGTGTATTTGGCGACGGGAGCATAACTTTCTTAAATTGTCATTCCCGCGAAGGCGGGAATCTAATATTAATTTGAGATTCCCGCCTTCGCGGGAATGACATTCACTTTATGTCTGAAAAAAATAAAACCATTCGCACGCGGATGGCGCCAAGCCCGACCGGCATGCTGCATATCGGGGGTTTGCGAACCGCTTTATATAACTATTTATTTGCCAAACAAAATGACGGCGAATTTTTGTTGCGCATTGAAGATACCGACCGGACAAGATTTGTGGAAAACGCGACGGAAAAAATTTTTGCAATGCTTCAATGGGTCGAGATGAATTTTGATAATGAACCGATGATCCAATCAAAGCGTTTGGAAATTTACCAAAAATACGCGCAACAATTAATAGCCGAAGGAAAAGCCTATTATTGTTTTTGCGCGCCGGAGGAGTTGGAAACAATGCGCGCGGAACAAGCAGAAAAAAAAATGCCGCCGCGCTATGACGGCCGCTGCCGTAATTTGTCAGCTGAGGAAATTAAACAAAAATTAAACGCTAGCTTGCCCTACGTTATACGGCTGAAAGTACCGGAAAATAAAATTGTGGAATTTGACGATTTGGTTTATGGGAAAATAAAAGTAAATGCCAATGATATTGACGATCAAGTGCTGATGAAATCCGACGGTTTTCCGACTTATCATTTGGCGGTAATAATTGACGATTATGAAATGGAAATAACGCACGTTATGCGCGGCGAAGAATGGCTGCCCTCTACGCCCAAACATATTTTATTATACGAAGCGTTTGGCTGGACTCCGCCGATTTATTGCCACCTGCCGAATATTTTGGGGCAGAACAAAAAGAAATTAAGCAAACGCCAAGGCGACGTGTCGGTGGAAGATTTTAAAAACAAAGGCTATCTGCCCCAAGCGCTGTTAAATTATATCGCCTTGCTCGGCTGGAATCCCGGAACAGAACAGGAAATTTTCAGTTTGGACGAGTTAATTAAGCAATTTGATATTACTAAACTACACAAAGCCGGCGCGGTGTTTGATAATAAAAAATTGGACGATATTAACGCGCAATATATTAAAAAATTGTCAGTTGAAAAATTAAGCGGTTTATGCCGGCCGTATTTGATTGAAACCTATGGCGGCGCGCTGCAAAATTATAGCGATGACTATATCGCAAGCGTAGTCGCTTTGGAACAAGAACGGCTGAAAAAACTTTCCGACATTGCGTCAGCAACTCAATTATTTTTTACCGCTGAATTAATTTATGACGCGAAAATTTTAGTCTGGAAAAAATCGGACAGAGAAGAAACTAAGAAGAAACTAATAGAAATTCAGGAGAAACTGGAAGAAATTACGGAGTGGAATAAAGATAATTTGGAAAAAGAAATTTTCGCTTTTATCAAAGATAAAAATTTAACGAACGGAGAAGTTCTTTGGCCGTTGCGCGTAGCTTTGTCCGGCCAGGAAAACAGCCCGGGGCCGTTTGAAATCGCGGCGATTTTGGGAAAAGAAGAAACTGTCAAAAGAGTGCGAACAGCGGTTAATAAATTACAATAAAGTTATAAATTTTTTGTAGAGACGTAATATATTATGTCTCTACATTTGTTTTTATTTTTTTGACATAAAGTCCCTATTATTCTACAATTATAAGCAAGTTATTAACTATTATGTCATCCTCGCGAAAGCGGGGATCTAAAGGTTATCCAAAATTAGATTCCCGCTTTCGCGGGAATGACAGAAAAAGTATGGACAAAAAATCAGACCATGCCACATCTACCGGACGGGACGGGCGGACAAGCGAACGCCAAGACCGAATCAATAAATTAAATTTGCTTAAAGAAAACGAGATCAATCCGTACCCGGCCAAAGCTGAACGGGATTTTGCGATTGCTGAAATTTTGGCGCAATTTGAAAAATTGCAAAAATCAGGCAAGCAAATAAACCTTGTCGGCCGTTTGCGTTCTCTGCGTGAGCACGGCAATTTAATATTTGCCGATTTGGAAGACGGCACCGGCAGAATTCAACTGGCTATCAGTAAAAAAAATATCGGCGACGAGCAATATAAATTATTTTTAAAAACAATTGACATCGGCGATTTTTTGCAAGCCTCGGGAAAAGTATTTTTAACCCATACCAGCCAAAAATCGCTGGAAGTGACGGCGTCTAAAATTTTAACCAAAACCTTGCGGCCAATTCCGGCGGAACATTTCGGTTTGCAGGATGAAGAAGAAAAATTACGCAAGCGCTATTTGGATATTTTATTGAACGCGGATTTAAAAGAAATGATTGTAAAAAGAGCGAAATTTTGGAATGCCATTCGTAATTTTTTAGCCGCTAAAGGATTTCAAGAGGTGGAAACTCCGGTTTTAGAAACTACCACCGGCGGCGCAGACGCGCGTCCTTTCGCCACACATCATAATGCTTTGGATATCGATCTCTATTTACGTATTTCGATGGGAGAATTATGGCAAAAACGCTTAATGGTGGTGGGTTTGAAAAAACATTTGAAATTGGACG
>JBAYGB010000057.1:0-5394 GCA_041666885.1 Patescibacteria group bacterium
GGAGGGGTCAGGAGTGGTGTTGATAGTGTTAACTGTAAAAAAAAATAGTCCCGAACGCTCGGGATTATTTTATTTTTTTCACCATATACGTTTCTTCCAGTTTATAACCAAGTTTGCGATAGTATTCCCGCGCGCCAATGCCGGCGATGACCGCGATTTTTTGATAACCTTTTTGGCGCGCGATTTTTTCCGCCGCTAGCATTAATTTTTTACCCAAGCCTTGATGCTGTACGGCGCGCGATTTTGCGCCGACTGTTTGCAATTGCCCGTAGGTATGCAATTCGCGAATCAGACCGGCGCCGGTTAATTTTGGGAAAATTACATTATTATTTTTTGACAGACGCAAACGGGTAAAAGCGTACAAGATGTTGCGTCGCGGCGATTCGTAAGAGATGAAATATTCAGTTCCCGAGGGAGTCTTGTAAGAGATGGTAAATAATTGCGGTGTACTATTCACGGGATTGCCGTGCTTCGCTCCACTACGTTCCGCTTCGCTCGCAATGACAGAAATATTGCGGTCGCGTACTTCGCGGCAACGGATGCATTTACAGACAAGTCTGCGTTTTTTTAATTCCAGTTCCAAGAGTTGGCGCAGGTTGGTTACTTTGTTGCCCGCGGCGATGCTTTGTTCTGGAATATCGCGAATCAGCCTGTTGATGCGGCAATAATACGGTACGGCGGTTTTTAATTCAATAATTAATTCCAGCAGTTTTTTCGGCGAGTATGTTTTATATTTGCCTTGCTGATATAATCTATACAGCGGCGCGTATTTGTTCACAATGGTGGGGTAAATTTTTAGTTGATCCGGCCGGAAACGTTCATCGGCAAAAATTTGGCGCATGGTTTTTAAATCTTTCGCCGGAGTCGCGCCGGGTAGGTTTGGCATTAAATGATAATCAATTTTAAAACCGGCATCGCGCAGCATTTCCGTCGCGCGCGCCAAGTCGGCGACGGTATGCCCGCGTTTTACGCGCGCTAAAATTTTATCATCCAAAATTTGCGCGCCGAGCTGGACGCGCGTGCAGCCTAAAATTCGCAGTCGTTTTATTTCCGCCGGCGTGACAAAATCCGGCCGCGTTTCCAACGTTACACCGATGATTCGGTATTTAGCCTTTTCATTTTTTCTTTGAGCTTTTTCCAGAGCGTGAACGCTTGTAGATTCTTCACTTCGCTTCGCTCCGTTCAGAATGACAGAAAAGTGATTAGCCGCTTCAAAACAGCGTTTGATAAACCATTGCCGATAAGTCCAAGGATACGCCGACCAAGTCGCGCCAAGTACCAAGAGTTCTATTTTTTCCGGGCTGTGGCCGTTAGCGATAAGCGCTTTCAAACGATATTGCACCTGTTTGAACGGATCAAAATTCAGCGCTTTGGCGCGCGCGGCCGCCGGTTCGTTACTTAAATAGCTTTTGGGCATTCCCGGTTCTTGCGGACAATAAACGCATTGCCCCGGGCAGGGATAAGGTTTGGTCAAGACGGTCACCGGCGCGACGCCCGAGAGCGTGCGCACGGCGCGGACTTTTAACAGTTGCGACAAGCGCGCGTCCGGCGCAAGTTTTCCTTGTTTTATTAATTTATCATAAGTCTGCGCGATTATTCGCTTTGGCAGAGGCGCGAACTTATATTCGCGACAAGCGCCGCGGTTTAGGCGCATCAAAGCAAGGTCGTCTTTGGGATTTTGAGCGACAATAGTGCGGACGATTTTTTTATTAATGTCATTGCGAGCGATCGAAGAGAGCGTGGCAATCCCGTGGTTTTTTGCGGTATTATCGGGATTGCTTCTCCGCCAGCCGGCGGATCGCAATGACAGAGATGTTGAGCTTGACATTTTGATATAAATTTGTTAGATTTTAGTGTTGTTATATTAGCATTTTAGTGTTATAAAAGCAATAATTGGTCTTTAAAATTATCTCACTTTGGCTACGAGCGGCTAAACATTGGCCTTTTGTAGCTAAAGTGAGGATAGGCGCTCACATATTCCAAAAAAGCCAAGTCGGCACAACGCCAAAAGTGCGTTTGTAAATGAGGCGGCGAAGGAGAAATATCATGAAGAAGAAGCTGGATTGGAAGGCAATGGGACAGTTTTGCGCGGTTCTGCTTAATGTATTTGCAATTATTCGTAGTACCTTTGAGCAGATGAAAATTGGTATTGAGATAATTCCATGGCTCACTGGTGACGGCAAAAAGTTCTTCGTTGAAGAATTTTTAAAGCCGTTGGGCAATAAATTTGTCACTGCCCCGCAAAATATTTTTAATCTCGTGATTAAGAGCGGCCGCGCCACTGAAGAGGTGATATCAGCAGGGAAGTATGATTGGGTGAATGAATATATAACCAGTCAAAACTTCCCCCTGCGTCTCCAACAAGACGGTGAAGTTGCGATTGAGCTTCTTAAGTTCGATCACAATGTATCTTCAGAAGAGGTCATTGAGGAAGCACGAAAACGCGGGCTTGAAAGACCGACTTATGAGACCGCATTGTTCTTTGGAGAGCAACATCCTGAAGAACAACGGAAGCACCCAATCGTGTTTTTGCATGAGCCATGGCAGAGCCCGGGCAGCCGCGGCCGTGTGCTCGTGCTTTACAGCAGTTCCCCGGGGCGCATTCTGGACCTGCTTTGGTTTTGCAGCTGTTGGGATCGCGACTACATGTTCGCGTTCGTTCGCAAGTAAGCACTTGGGGTCTGGGATTCTTTTCGCTTAAGAATCCTTGACCCCTTGATTTTTTTATCCTTGTTTTCGCGAGGATTTTTTTATTTCCACGAATGTGATAAAATAAATTTGGATAGTAGACTAAAAATAAGTTTTCGGTTATGGCTGGAGACAGTCAAATTCCGGGGTTATTAAGCAGAGAATGGCATCGGATATGTTTTGTGCCAGAGTTGTTTTCTAACCTCTAAAAAATAAAGATACTTGGCGCAAAATATTGGCGGATTATAAATCCCACATAAGATGCAATCCCGAGAGCATTCAACGGGTGGTGGCATAGACGGCATTTTATATAATTCTTCGCAACCCGAACGGCAACCGCAATGTACTTTATCTCTATCGGAACGATGACGGTAAGTGGAACTGGAACTACAACTGGCTTGACATTTTGATATAAATTTGTTAGATTTTAGTGTTGTTATATTAGCATTTTAGTGTTATAAAAGCAATGATTGGTCTTTAAAATTATCTCACTTTGGCTACGAGCGGCTAAACATTAGCCATTTATAGCCGAAGTGAGAATGGGCGCTCACATATCAAATTATAAGGAGACTGACCATGGAAAAAGATATGCTCGGTACGGTAGTTAAAAAGATTGTGAATCTCCCCGCGGCAAAGCTGGGAGTAATCTACGATCTAATTGAGAAACTTTTGAGTGATGCCGGTCAAGAATGGCTGGTTGAATTAAAAAAGTTTCTTCGCAAGGAGATTTGTTGGGCGGTTAAGGAAGTTTATGCAAAAATAATTTCCGAGCCGCTCGTTATTGACGCGGTTGATGGCAGCGAAATTTTAGTAAATGCAACCGATTTATTCGCTTACATTGATCACGATTTTAAAAATTGGGGAGCCGACGAGCCGGGACAACTCACGGCGGAAACGTCAGTAGTAGCGCGCGAAATGTGCAATGACGCTACTTTCGTGCAGATATTCGGTAGATTGAACCCTGATGTGAGTAAACTTTGCTTTACTCAACATCAGATAAGAAAATTCGTGACTAAATATCGCGACCGGCTTCGTTCAGATAGTTACGCTACATTTTTTCTGTTCAAGTCAAATAACCATATCTTTGTTGCTATCGTGCGCGTCAATTCCAGTGGTCGGCTCAGCGTTAACGTGCGCCGGTTTGAGGACTCCGAAGTTTGGGACGCCAAGAATCGTTGTTGCTTGGTCGTTCCGCAATTGACTTGATATCTTTTTTGTTTTTTTTAAAATTTAATCCCTTGGATTCTTTAACACTTTGAATCCGAGGGATTTTTATTTTTCTTGAAAAAATTTTTAAAATAAAGTAAGCTACTACTAATTACAAATTAGGTACGAATATACAAATAGATTCTTCATTAGTAATTGGAATTAAGAATAATAATAACAAAGGTGCCGAAGAATTGACGGGATTGCTTCGTCACTTCGCTTCGCTCCATTCCTCGCAATGACATACTATATTATCACTTTCGGCTGTCAAATGAATATCGCGGATAGCGAACGGCTCGCGTCTTATTATGAGGCGCGGGGTTTTAAGCGCGCGCGCAACGAAAAAGAAGCGGACATTGTCGTGATAAATACCTGCATGGTGCGGCAAATGGCGGAAGACAGGATTTATGGAATGGTTAATAATATATCCAAACTTAAACCCAGTCCCAAAATTATTGTTACCGGCTGCCTAGTCGGTACGGCCAATCGGGAACCTAGCGGCAGAGTAATGAAATATCTAAAAACCAGATTGCCTCTGGTTGATGAATTTTTATCAATGGAAGAGATTGGATTTGAATATACGCCAAAACGAACGGACAAAAAAAATGCTTTACTTCCGATTTCCAACGGCTGTAATAATATGTGCGCTTATTGCGTCGTGCCGTGGTCGCGCGGTCGGGAAATTTCGCGGCCGTTTGCCGACATTATCAAAGAAGCGGAAAGTTTGGCGCAGCAAGGATATCAGGAAATAACTTTATTGGGGCAGAATGTAAATTCATACGGGGTTAACCTGGGTTTTAAAACCCAGGTTAACCAAGCTAATTTCCAACTTCCCAACGGCGTTCAAGTTAAACCCGTTATGGTAAAAAGCATGGGCCGGATGCGCATCCCGACTTTGTTTCCGTATTTGTTGGCAGAAATCGCAAAAATAGGAGATAGCGAAAGGAGTTCAACTCCTTTAAAAGGAGTTGAACTCCTAAAATCGTTTAAAAAAATTAATTTCATCTCATCCAACCCGTGGGATTTTTCCGATGAATTGATTGACGTGATTGCCAAATACCCCAGCATCAATCGCGAAATCCATTTACCGGCGCAGTCGGGCGACAATGAAACTTTAAAAAAAATGAATCGCTGGTACACGCGCGAAGAATATTTAACTTTAATAAAAAAAATAAAAATGAAAATTCCAGAAGCGAGTTTTACCACCGATATCATCGTCGGTTTTCCGGGCGAGACCGAGGAACAATTTCAAAACACGGTTTTGTTATGTCAGCAAGTTAATTTTAACATCGCTTATATTTCCCGCTATTCGCCCCGGCCGGGAACGGCGGCGGAAAAAATGGCGGATGATGTGCCGCGGGAGGAGAAGAAAAGAAGGTTTTATGTTTTAGATAATTTCATTAATAAGAAGATACCCCTCCGCCCCGACGGCATGACCCTTCCGTCTGCCGAAGCGGCAGCCACCTCCCCTTATAAAGGGGAGGAATAATGCGGAGAGAA
>JBAYGB010000058.1:0-5344 GCA_041666885.1 Patescibacteria group bacterium
AAGATGTATGAATTTAGTAAAGAACAAGGTTTTAAACCGCCGCTAAAAACCGAAGACTGGGGTGAAATCGACCGGTTTCGCAGAGACTTTCACTCCCCTTGGGTTAACGCGAAAAAAGTCTGGGTGATCAGGGAATGCTATAAATTGATGAGCGTGGATTTCACCGCCTTGAAAAAATGGTTTGAATTCAGGATCAAGCATAATTTTTATTTTTGGCCGGCGGACATTTATCTAATTGAATTTTTAGCCGATATCGCCATTGAAGAAAAAAATTGGCTGGGCAAAACAATTCGACGCGTATATAATTATTTAAAATCTTAAATCACATGAATTCACCGATTGCTGCCGCGAATATCAAATTTAATAAAGGAAAACTATCATCCGGCATAATTTATCCGGAATTTTTTCCCTTTGACAAAACGGAAGAAATTTTAAATGTCGGTTGCGGCGATGGCGTGCAAGCCGTGATTTATCAAGGTAATTTCAAAAGAATGGTCGGCGTTGATATCAGCCAAGACAGGCTGGATATGGCCGAACAGTTAGTTGAATGCTACGGCATAAAAAATTTTTTTACCCTGTGCGCCAATGTGGAAAAAATTCCTTTGCCGGAAAAGTTTGATAAAGTTATCGCGATAGATATTATTGAACATGTCGTAAATCCCGGCAACTTGGCTGATGAAATTCACCGGTTGCTTAAAGACGAAGGAAAATTATTGATAACTTTCCCCGCTCTGCATGACAAATGGGAAAATTTATTTCAGTTTGTCGGGCGCAAAATTCTAAGACGGAAAGGAAAAACCGTGCGTAAACCGGGCTGGGATCCGGACGAGCATCAATACGATTATAATCTAAAAGAATGGCTGAATTTAATGGAACAAAGCCGGTTTCAATTGGTAAAATCAAGGGCCTCAACCATGTTTCCGCCTCTGCATTATTTGGGGTTGCCGAAATTTTGGTTTACCAACAAATTCATCCATAAAATTGACAATTATTTGTGCCAGTTGCCTGTTTTTAAAAATTACGGTCAAGCGCTGGTTTGCGTATTTATCAAGCGATAAATTATGAATATTTTAATAATAAATTTAGATAAAGCGATTTTTTCCGATAATTCGGCGAGCCTGGCGAGGTTGAAAAAATACAGCCGATTGGTGGATAAAATGTTTGTTATCGTCTGGACCGTTAAAGCGGAGCGGCCGATAATTTTTCAGGATAAATTATTTATTTATCCGACAAATTCTTTAGGCCGTTTAGGTTATTTTTTTGATTCTTTCAAAATCGTCCGGCATATTTTAAAGAGCTATAAAATTGATTTGGTTTTTACCCAAGATCCTTTTGAAACCGGTTTGTGCGGCTGGCTGATCGCCTATGTCGGAAAATTAAAACTGCAGTTGCAATTTCACACGGACGTCTTCAGTCCTTATTTTCGGTCCGCGTCTTTAGCTAACAAGTTAAGGGTGATACTGGCAAAATTTTTACTAACAAGAGCGGACAGTTTCCGCGTGGTCAGCGAAAGAATCAGGCGATCGTTGCTTAAATTAAAGGTTCCGGCGGAAAAAATTTTTGTTTTGCCGATTTTCACCGATATTGATAAGTTTGTTTCCTCGCCGATACGGGATGACTTAAAAAAGAAATACCCGCAGTTTGATTTTATCATTTTGATGGCTTCCCGATTCAGTAAAGAAAAAAATATTAATTTAGCAATAGATGCCATGGTGGAAATCATTAAACAAAATTCAAAAACCGGTTTAATAATAGCGGGCGCCGGTTCGGAAAAAGAAAATTTGCGATTAAAAATTAAAAATTTAAAATTGCGCGATAATGTCATTTTGGAACCGTGGGCTCATGATTTGGCGTCTTATTATAAAAGCGCCGATTTATTTTTATTAACTTCCGACTATGAAGGCTGGGGTATGTCCGTGGTCGAGGCAATGGCTTCCGGTTGTCCGGTAGTAATGACGGACGTGGGCTGCGCCGGCGAACTGGTTATCAATAACGCAACCGGAATGGTGGCGCCGGTAGGCAATCAAGCGGCGATGAACGAAAATATTATTAAGCTGATGGAAAATAGCAAGTTAAGAGAGGAAATAAAAAATAAAGCGTTATCAGCTGTGAGAAAATTATCCAGCCAAGAAGAATATTTAACTGAATATAAAAAATCATGGGAATTGGCAATTAAAAAATAATTAAAAATTTATGAAAAAAGCGTTAATCACTGGCATTACCGGACAAGACGGGTCATATTTGGCGGAATTACTTTTGAGCAAAGGGTATGAAGTCCACGGTTTAATCAGACACGTCGCCCAAGAAGACCCGCAGGAAAGAACCGGGAGAATAAACCATCTCCTATCGGAAATTATATTGCATCCCGGTTCGTTGGAAAATTATGCCAGTATTTTTAATGTTATGGAGCGCGTTCGGCCGGATGAATGTTATCATTTGGCGGCGCAAAGTTTTGTCAGTTATTCTTTTGAAGATCAGTTTTCCACGCTTAATATCAATATCAACGGTACGGTTCACGTGCTTGCGGCGTTAAAAGAACTTGTCCCGCAGTGTAAATTTTATTTTGCCGGTTCCAGCGAAATGTTCGGCAAAGTCGAGGCCGTTCCCCAAAATGAAGCAACTCCTTTTCATCCCCGCTCTCCCTATGGAATTTCCAAGGTCGCCGGTTTTGATATCACCCGCAATTATCGTGAAGCCTATGATATTTTCGCTTGTAGCGGCATTTTGTTCAATCATGAATCCGAACGCCGCGGCAAGGAATTCGTAACGCGCAAAATTACCAGCAGCGTGGCGAAGATAAAGCGGGGTTTGCAAGAAAAATTGTTGTTAGGCAATTTGGAAGCGAAACGCGATTGGGGTTACGCGCCTGAATATGTGGAAGCGATGTGGTTGATGTTGCAGCAAGCGAAGCCGGATGATTATGTCATCGCGACGGGCGAGACGCACAGCGCGCAAGAATTTGTGGAAGCGGCGTTTGCCAGTGTCGGTTTGAATTGGCAAACCTATGTCGTGATTGATGAAAAATTAAAGCGTCCGGCCGAAGTCGATTTGCTTATTGGCGACATTGACAAGGCTAAAGAAAAATTAAATTGGCAGCCGAAAATAACTTTTAAAGAGTTAGTGCGAAAAATGGTTGAACATGATTTGGCTTTGCTGGGCCATTAACCTATTATGAAATTACTTATCATCACCCAAAAAGTTGATTACAATGACGATGTGCTGGGTTTTATGCACGGCTGGATTGAGGAATTCGCGCGACAATGCGAGCGCGTGACGGTTATTTGTTTGCAGGCAGGAGAATATAATTTTCCGAATAATGTAAAAGTTTTAAGTTTAGGAAAAGAAAATCCAGAAATTAATCCCGAGTACTCGGGACAGAAATCAGAAATTATTAAAAAAATAAAATATTTATTGGAATTTTACAGATATATTTGGTGTTATCGTCGCGACTATGATGCTGTTTTTGTCCACATGAATCCGGAATACGTGGCGCTGGGCGGACTATTTTGGAGATTGGGGAGAAAAAAAGTGGGTCTATGGTATGCTCACGGACATGTTCCTGTCAGCTTGAAAATTGCCGAAAAATCAGCTAATATTATATTTACATCAACTGTCAGCGGTTGTCGCGTTAAAAGCGCTAAAATAAGGGTGGTGGGACAGGGGATAGACACGGGAAAGTTAAAAAGTCAAAAGCCTGCCTCGTCGGCAGACAGGTCAAAAGTCAAAAGTAATGATCAATTAAAAATAATCACGGTTGGCAGAATATCGCCATCAAAAGATTATGAAACTTTAGTTTTAGCAGCCGAGATATTAAAAAATAAAAATTTAAAATTTGAGATTGAAATTATCGGCGGGCCGGCAACCGAATCTGACAAAAATTATTTTGCTGAATTGCGTTATTTGGTGGTTGATAAAAAATTAAACGATGAAATTAAATTTATCGGGCCGGTAGCTAATCGAGAGATTGCCGGCTACCTGCAAACCGCCGACCTATTCGTTAATATGGGACAGACCGGCAGTTTGGATAAAGCTATCGTTGAGGCCATGTCTTGCGAATTACCGGTTCTAAGCTGTAATGAAGCCATGCTGGAAATTTTAGGCGGTTATCAAGATCTGCTGATGTATCCCAAGCAAGATTATAAAAGGTTAGCGGAAAAAATCGAGTTTATTAATAATTTATCAACCGAACAGTATCAAGAATTAGGCAAAAATTTAAGGAGCATAGTTATAAAAAATCATAGTTTAAATAATTTAGTGAGTAAAATTTTGAATTTATATAAAAAAATATGACAAAAATATCAATCGTTATTCCGGTATATAACGAAGAAGAAAGCATCGCTAAATTACACCAAGAAGTGGTCGCCGTTTGTCGAGCTAGCCAGTTTGAATTTGAGATAATCATCGTTGACGATGGGTCTACCGATAAAACCGCTGAAATTGTTAAGACATTAACGCCCGTAAAACTAGTCAATTTTCGAAAAAATTTCGGCCAAACCGCGGCTTTGGATGCCGGCATTAAACAAGCCGTTTATGATTATATTATCCCGCTGGATGGAGACGGGCAAAATGATCCGGCCGATATTCCCAAACTGATAAAATACGCGGTGGATAATAATTTGGACGTTGTCTCCGGCTGGCGAAAAAATCGGCGGGATAAATTTTCCAAAAAAATCGCTTCGCGCGGCGCCGATTGGCTGAGAAAATTTTTAATTAACGATCAAATACATGACAGCGGGTGCACTTTTAAAGTTTATAAAAAAGAATGTTTTGTCAAAGTGAATCTGTACGGAGAGATGCACCGGTTTATTCCGGCCATTTTGGCGATTAAGGGATTTAAAATAGGAGAACTGACGGTAAATCACCGGCCAAGGATGGGAGGACGGACAAAATACAATTGGCAACGTTTGATTAAAGGGTTGATTGATTTGATATCAATTTGGTTTTGGAGCAAATACGCCGTTCGTCCCCTTCACCTTCTGGGCGGATTGGGGATAGCTATTTCTTTGCTCGGTTTTATTTTCGCGGCGGTAACAATCGGGGTGTTTATAATCTGGCGCGATGTATCTAACACGGCTTGGCCGACTTTAACTTCTTTGTTCATCGTAACAGGAGTACAGTTGTTTATCTTAGGACTTTTGGCGGACGTAAATTCCAGAAATTACCATGAGAGTAACAACATAACTCCCTACAGCATCAAAGAAATAACGGAAAATAAATAATTTTATGAAAAAGATTCAACTTTTTGTGCCAACGTATCATATTGACGAGTGCTTGGCCGAGATAAGAGAATGCTTTGAAGTGGGCTGGACCGGACTAGGATTTAAAACCGTAAAATTTGAAGATG
>JBAYGB010000059.1:0-5322 GCA_041666885.1 Patescibacteria group bacterium
AAGCATTGACAAAATTATTTTTATTTTGTATGCTATTTAGCTGGATATTTTTAGCGAAGGGAGAATAGCGATGTCGCAAAAGCACGAATTAGGCAGTGTTTTGAAAGCAAAAAATGAATATGTGGGGCAAGGGAAGTTGGTGTCGCTCCTACGAGAAGCAAAGTTCTTTACAACACAAAAAGAAATTAAAAAATGGGAAGAAAAAAATTCTGGCGTGCAGTACGAAATCGTACCCGCGCGCCGGAATAAAAATTCGGGAAATATAACTCTTATTGCTTAATGAAAGGAGAATATCATGAAAGAATTTGTTCTGTTTATTATCGCGGTAATATTAATTTTTATCCTAGTAAAGCTAGTACGGAAACGTAATAAAAAAATATTTCGGCAAAGAATTGCAAAATGTTTTGAAATATTTGATTCAGCAAGCGCAAACGCCCTGCGGGATAATTTCATTGTAAATAAATGGCGCGTTCCCGGTAATTTTAACAACCTGCTTGCTGAAATGTTGGAGGAAGGGCTTGTAATGCATTCTAACCCAAATAAAAGCAAGCGTCTTCTGTATAAACTGACGGAGGCCGGTGAAAATATTTTGCCGAAACCAAAGCCGGTTGAAACTGTAAAACCTCCTGAACCTGTTATTTATCCTATTGGCGATGAACCACCCAAAAATAAATAAAAATGTTTTTCTCCCAACAACTTTGAGGATGCGCCTAAAAACGCATCCTCTCTTTATTTTTTAGACCAACTGTGTTAAACCTAAACCATAAACTAACAGACCAAATAATAATTATTAAACCCGCCCAGCGGCGGACAAGCGAAGACATATGGAAGATAAAATAAAAAATAAATTACTTAAAATAGTAAAAGACAGCTACGAGGAAATCGCGGATGATTTTTCCGCGACGCGCAATTATGTTTGGCCTGAATTGAAAAAAATAATCTATAATGTCATTGCGAGGAGGAATCCGCAACGACAACCGCGTGTCGCCAAAAGCTTTAGCGATGGCGCAAGCAATCCCGAGGTTCATGGAGAAGACAACGAGATTGCCGCGCTCGCTCGCAATGACAGAATAAATATTCTTGACCTCGGCTGCGGCAACGGCCGGCTCGCGGAATTATTTACGGATTCAAACGTAAGCTATGTCGGCGTTGAACAATCTGCCAAATTGGCAAATTTGGCGCGCCAAAAATTAATCGAACTGAAAATGATCGGCGATATTGTCACCGGCGATATTTTAAACTTGGTTAATTTGGGTTTTAAAACCCAAACTAACGTACGATTTGATCTTATTTTATGCATCGCCGTTTTACCGCATCTTCCCGCGAGTGAACTGCGTTTAAAATTTTTACGGCAGTTAAAAAATAATTTGGCGCCGGACGGCGTTTTTATCCTGACGGTTTGGAATCTGCGCGCCCGCTTAAAATATAAAAAAATGATCTGGAAACATAATTTCAAAAAATTATTCGGCTTGAATAAATTTGATTTCGGCGATATTGTCTTTCCGGGTTTTAAACAAAGTTCGCCGCGCTATTATCACGCTTTTCGTAAAAACGAATTGCGAAGCTTGCTTCTGCAATCCGGTTTTAAAATCCACGAATTTTACGCCGACAAACATAATATTTACGCGGTTTGCGGTTTATAATATCGGCGTAACTAAAATTTAACAATATTAAAGTAACAAAAAACTCCGCTTTTACAACGGAGTTCTTTGTTATTTTGAGCGGGCAAGGGGAGTCGAACCCCTCTCAACAGGTTGGAAACCTGTGGTAATACCGATATACGATGCCCGCGATTGTTTTTAACTTAACATAAAAATATTTAATATTCAACTTGCCAAAACATTAAGCCTTTTTTTGCCATTCTTTAACTGCTTGCAAAACCTCTTTTGCCGTCTTCGTTTTCATTAGTTTTATTCTCAATTCTTTCGCTCCGTCAAACCCGGCGGCGTAAGCTTTAAAATGTTTCTTCATAACATTAAAACTTTTGTCATTTTTGTATAATTTTTCAAACAATTTTGCGTGTTCCGCCATAACTTTCAATTTATCTTCCAATGTTATTGTCCTCCTCTTACTAAGGGGAGGATTGAGTTTATCCGCCGTGGCTTTAGCGAGGGAGGAGAGGGGTCGGAAAAACCACGGATTGCCAAACGCCGCGCGGCCGATCATTATGCCGTCCAGTTGATATCGCTCTGCTTTTTGATAAGCGTCGGCCAAATCAACCACATCGCCGTTACCGATAATTAAAGTTTTACTTTTACTCGCTTTAACAATTTCCGCGGCTCGACCGATTATATCCCAATTTGCCGGCACCTGCGACATTTCTTTGCGCGTTCGGCCGTGGACGGTTATCACCGCCGGTTTTGCCGCGAGTAGCGCCGGAAGCCAAGTTTCAATTTCATTTTTATAATAGCCGATGCGCGTTTTTACCGACACCGGCAATTTGGGCGCGCCTTGTTTGGTCGCTAAAATTATTTCTTGCGCGAGTTTTGGATTTTTCATCAACGCCGCGCCCGCGCCCTGTTTTTCCACCTTTCTGTCCGGGCATCCCATATTGATATCAATGCCGTCAAAACCGAGCTTTGCCAAAATCTGCGCGCTTTTAAAAAAATGTTTCGGGTTAGATCCGAAAATCTGCGCGACAATCGGATGCTCGTTTGATTTAAATTTCAAATCAATCAGCATATTATCATAACCGCGCGAACATAGCCCGGCCGCTGATACGAATTCCGTCCACAAAACATCCGGCCGGCCATATTTAACAAACATCTGCCGGAACGCCTCATCCGTCACATCCGACATCGGCGCGAGACACATAATCGGCCGCTTTTCTTTTTGGCAGCGTCGCGCCAGCTTTTGCCAAAAGCCTAAATTTTTATCTTTATTATTCATACTTTTTATTACCATACCCTAATTTTATTATTAAATCAATGGTCCGTCTAAAAAAAAATAATTAAATGAAAATTTAATAAAAATTATTGTAAAATTTCCGTTTAATTATTGTTAAATTATTTTTTATCTTACAAAAATAAAAAGACTGACCCCCTCTTGTCAGGAAATCAGCCTTCTAATAAAGTTAAAATTTTTAACTAAAATCCCATCCCGCCGCCGCCCATATTATCCGCGCTGTTATCTTGTTGTTGCTGTTTTTGAAAAACATCTGGTAAATTTACATTAACATTCATCTTGGTGTCGGCTTTAATATTGGGCATATAAGTTATTGTGCCGCTTAATTCCTGTATCAAATCCATTATCTGCTGGCGCGTGTCGTAAGCGCTTTCCACCAGACTGATTAATTCTTCCGGATCAAATTTGGTTTTTATTAAACTTTGCAGTTCCGCGACTTGGCTTTTCATGGTCGTTAGTAATTCTTCCACCCCGGCCGTGTCAATTTTCTTTTTCTTTAAATTTTTTATCTGCGTTTCCACACTCTTTATTTCTCTCGCCACATCCTTCAGGCCTTGGCTGATATTCAGCGCGGTTTCTACCGCCATGCGGCTGCTTTGAATATTGTCCATCTCGCCGTAGAATTCGGTTTCTATTTTATCCAAAGCGGACAGCGGATCGGTTTTGGCCAAAGTCTTGGCATCGGTTATTACCTGTTTCAACGCCGTTACTTCCTGTTGAAAGGCGGCGAGCGCTTCTGTTAAATCAATTTTTTTATTGGCCTTAACGCGCGAGGTCAGCCGCTTTACGTCTTGATCTAATTTTTTTGCGTCTCTATCCGCTTGCGTTATCATTTGGCAAACCCGATTTAATTCTCCCATCTGCGGTCCCCATTCTTGCATTACCGAACCGACATCTTCCACATCGGTAATGATTTCGTCCAGTTCATCCGCAGTTTGCGCCGCTTTAATTTTGGTCACTATACCATCGGCGGCGGCAAGCGCGTTGGTTAATTCTTCCGGAATACCGACACCGCATTTAGTAACTTTCTTTTGCACTTGCGCCAGCATTTTTTTCATCTGCGTAGCGCCTTTGGAAAATTGATTTAAACCCTGTTTCATTTGCTTAAATCTTTGCTCGTCCATTTTTTGCATTTGTTCTTCCGATGGGCCTTGCTGTCCCATCCCTTCGCCACCCGGGCCCATTTGACCATTTTGCCCCATTTGATTTCCTTGGCCCAGCTGGTTTTGTCCCATCTGGCCTGGTTGATTATAATTATCGCATGAGCCGGGCATTTCCACGCCGTTCACGCGGCAAGTCTGGGTAGCATTTTGTTGATCAAATTTGTTCTGTTGATACGGTTGTTGATATTGGTTCGGCTGATTATTTTGATAAGGCTGTTGTTGACTTGGTTGATTAGGTTGTGAACTAGCTACACATTGCCAAGCGCCGCCATTGCATTCATAACGGCCATTATCGCAAGGCGCGACCGGCATTAAGTTTGGACATCCGCCGGATTGCGGATTTGCCGGCTGAGATGTTTGATCCATGGGCACACTGCCAGAACTGTCCGCTGGCAAAGGGGCGGTTTCTTGCGCCAATTTTATACCCAACACCGCGGAAGTGGGCGCGAAAGCGTAAGTCGTCACGGTTTTTTTGGATAACGGATTTTCTTCCAATTTGATAGTTAATTCGTCTTCTCCTTTGACATAAGTTAATTGCCCATATTCATTTTCCAATTCTTCCCAGCCTTGAGCGGGTAAAATCTGTGAATAAAAAGAAACAATTTTGTCCGCCGTTTCCGGAACGCGATAGGTCACTTCCGCGCCGGGGGTGAAAGTCAGCCGTTGCGCTCCCGGATAAAGCGCCACGCCGTCTTTCGCCAAAGCCGCGCTGGCACTCACACCATCGTAATCTTCTTGTAAAGCGGTTGAGAAGTTTGCTTGCGTTATTAGATCATAAGCATTGCCGTATAATCTTGCGCTTTCCAGCATTACTCCGCCGGCCAAAAATCCCAAACCGACGAGGAGTGTTAAAATAATAAAATCTTTTTGCTTCATCATATAAAAAATGTTTTTGCCCTTGGCTACTTTGACGGTTGGCAACAAAGACAAAATAAAAAGCCCTAAAAAGGCTTATTTATATATAAACTTATTAAACTTAATAAAATTGAATGGGGACAATTCTATGAAGCTTTTCATTCTTTGATTTTTTAAAATATGAAAATCTTAACTTATGTTTTTATTATAGCACTTTAAAAAAGAAAAGACTAAAACTATTAGCCCTCTCTAATTCCCCTAACCCCTTTGCCTTCGGCGTTCCCGACCCCCTCGTCCGCCGAGACGTCGGGCGCCTCGACCTCCCCGCCCTTCGGGCACCCCTCCCTGCCTACCGGCAGGCAGGCTTATAAAGGAGGGGAATAAATACCGAATCAATATG
>JBAYGB010000060.1:0-5218 GCA_041666885.1 Patescibacteria group bacterium
AAATTAAACTTAAAATGCCGCCGATGTAAATCCATCGGTTTAAACCGTAAAGCGAATGAAAATCAAACGAACTGAATACTAACAATAAAATCAGGCCGATAGCGGCAAAAATGCATTGTTTTTTAAAATTCAGCAAACTCGCTTCCCCGCTGCCCAAAGCCACGCTGTAAATGGCGGCGAGCCCAAAGCCAACCAATAAAACAACCGATGCGAAAATAATCCAATCAAAACGCTTAAAATGATTTAACAATCTGTGAAACATAATTAAGTCCGTAAAGTCTATAAAGTCCGTAAAGTCTTTTGTACTGTCATTCCCGCGAAAGCGGGAATCTAAAAATAATAAGAAATTCCCGCTTTCGCGGGAATAACAATAACCTTAATTACTTTTAACTTTATGAACTTTATAACTTTTTACTTGATTTGTCCTGTTCCCAAGTCAAACGCAATATAATTTTCTTTGTTAAAAATATCTACCGACGGGATTATTTCTATCTGCGCGTCGTTAAAACTTGCCGGCCAAACAATATTAACTTCCCTTTTTTCGCCGGATAATACCTTTTCCAAGCGATATTTGTTGATGCCGGCTAAACCGCCGCCGCTTCGCGCCAAAATATAAAAATCAACTTCCCAAAAATTATACGGCGAATTGTTGCGCGCGTTAAATTGCAAAGAATTTATCGGCAAGCCGCTGTTTGAATTTTCACCGCCGGAAAATTTTATATCAGTTACGGCAATATCGGCATTGGTTTTTATCTTGTCGGCGATACTTGCAAAATCATCGGCGGACACGCGCTGCCAGCTGATAGTTTCTATTTGCACGGTTGCGTTTGCCGTTTGCGTTCCGGAATTTAAAAAAGAAGTTAAGTATTTTTTTTCTCCGGGCAAAATAAATTCATGCTGGATTGCGTTTTTTTTGCCGCCGATTATAAAATAATAATTGAATTCGGCGTGCCAGTCGGCATTTGGATTTTCTATCGCCGCCGCCAAATCATAAGTATTGGCGTTGGAAAAAATATAAATTTGGCCGATTTTTAAACTTTGCGCGCCCCTCATTGCTACTGCGCTATGGTTGATAACCGGCGTTGAGGTAAGCGCGCGCGCCATTACCTCGTCTTCCAGTATGCCTTGGGAAAAATAATTGCCGAAACCGTAAAAGCCGTAAATTAACAGCGGCGCGGCGATCAAAATTAAAATTATCACCAAAACGCGCTTTAACGTCGTTTGGTGCTCCACCCACCACAAACCGAATTCCAGCTGACGATTTGTCGGGCCGTCTACGGGTTGATAACGTTTGAGTTCGTTATCTGTTTTAGTTGTATTTATTCCCTCCTTTTTTGATGCCATAATGCAATTTATTAATCGGTTAAACAGTTAATTAGTTAATTGGGTGAATTATGAAAACTGTTCAACTGATTAACTAATTAACCGATTGACTAAATTATACCATAAATAATTTAAGCGACAAAATAAAAATGTTCGCAAGATTTTTACTACTTTGTCAACTTCCCCCTCTTTTTATATTATGCTAAAATAAACCTATAAATTATCAACTCACAGTTCTCAATTTTTAATCCTATCGGGTTTAAATTTTTTTTAATTGAAAATTACTTTATATGGCAAAAAAAGAACTTGAAAAATCAAATTATAACGCCGAAAGCATTACCGTTTTGGAAGGCTTGGATCCGGTGCGCAAACGGCCGGGCATGTATATCGGCTCCACTTCCGCCGCCGGCCTGCACCATCTAATTTGGGAGGTTGTTGATAACGGCATTGATGAAGCGATGGCCGGTTATGCCACGGAAATTAAACTAGCTTTACTTGCCGATGGAATGGTTGAAGTTTATGATAACGGCCGCGGCATTCCGGTCGGCATGCATCCGGTAACCAAAGTATCCGCGCTGGAAACAGTAATGACAAAATTGCACGCGGGTGGAAAATTCGGCGGCGGCGGCTATAAAGTCTCCGGCGGTTTGCACGGCGTCGGCGTTTCAGTTGTCAATGCTTTGTCTGAATATACCAAAGCGGAAGTGCGCCGCGAAGGAAAAATTTGGCTGCAAGAATATAAACGCGGCATCCCGCAGAAAAAAACACACGCTATCGGCACTGCTAAAGACACCAGTACAACTATTACTTTTAAACCCGACCCGACCATTTTTACCGAACTGGAATTTGACTGGGGAAAAATTTTAGACCGAATGCGCCAACAGGCATATTTAACCAAAGGCATATCTTTGATTGTAGAAGACAACCGTCCCGGGCACCGACCAAAAAAATTCAAGTTTCATTTTGAAGGCGGCATCAAAGCCTATGTCAAATCGTTAAACCAGCACAGCACGCCCAAACACGATACGATTTTTTATGTGGAAAAAGATCTTGAAGATTCCAAAGTGGAGGTGGCTTTGCAATATAACGATGAATACAACGAAGAAGTTTTCGCTTTTGCCAACAACATTCACAACCCCGAAGGCGGCACGCATGTGCAAGGATTTCGCACCGCTCTCACGCGCGTATTGAACGCTTACGCCCGCAAACAAAATTTATTAAAAGAAAAGGATGAAAATTTGACCGGCGACGATACGCGCGAAGGTTTAACCGCGATTGTGTCGGTAAAATTAACCGATCCGCAGTTTGAAGGCCAAACCAAAAGCAAGCTGGGCAACGCGGATATGAAAAATCAGGTGGAGCAGGTTTTTGGTGAAGCGTTTACTATTTTTTTGGAAGAGCACCCGCGTGAAGCGGAAAGCATTATCGGTAAATGCGTGCTGTCGGCGCAAGCGCGTTTGGCGGCTCGCACTGCGCGCGCCAATATTTTGCGCAAAGGCGCGCTGGAAGGAATGACTCTGCCGGGAAAATTGGCCGACTGTTCCAGCCGCAAAGCGGAAAACTGCGAACTCTATATCGTAGAGGGTGATTCCGCCGGCGGTTCCGCCAAGCAAGGACGCGATCGCGACTTTCAAGCGATTCTTCCTCTGCGCGGTAAAATTTTAAATGTGGAACGCGCGCGCTTGGATAAAATGCTCGCTAATAATGAAATTAAAAATTTAGTAATCGCGCTTGGCACGAATATTGATGAACAATTGGACATTTCCAAACTGCGCTATCACCGCGTCATTATTATGACTGATGCGGACGTTGACGGCGCGCATATCCGCACTTTGCTGTTAACTTTATTTTATCGCCACTTCAGGCAACTGGTGGAAAACGGCCATCTTTATATCGCCCAGCCGCCACTGTATCAAGTGAAAAAAAATAAAGAAATTCAGTATGCTTATTCGGATGAAGAAAAAAATAATATTATCAAAAAACTGGGAGGCGGCGAAATAGAAGAAGTGGAAGAAGAAGCCGAGGAGGAAATGACGATTGCGGAAGA
The DNA here is from genome assembly GCA_041666885.1 of Patescibacteria group bacterium. Taxonomy (GTDB): domain Bacteria; phylum Patescibacteriota; class Patescibacteriia; order Patescibacteriales; family XYC2-FULL-47-12; genus 1-14-0-10-43-11. The sequence continues at coordinate 3,371 of JBAYGB010000060.1, forward strand.
GGCGGCGGCGGAAGAAACGGCAACAAAAAAATCAGCTAATAAAATTCATATCCAGCGCTACAAAGGTTTGGGTGAAATGAATCCGGATCAACTTTGGGAAACAACCATGAATCCGGAGCGGCGTATTTTATTGCAAGTAACGATTGAAGACGCGGCGCGCGCCGATGAAACGTTTGATATTTTGATGGGTTCCGATGTCGTGCCGCGTAAAAAATTCATCCAAGCGCACGCCAAGAATGTACAGAATCTTGATATATAAAATACTTAAATTTATGTCATTCCCGCGAAGGCGGGAATCTAAAATTCGCGGGGATGACAAATGGTGAATTTGACATTTTTTTTCAATTGCCGTATAATGTGGATAGAAAATAAAGACTGTTCCGAAAGCTCTCGGAACTGTTTTTTAAACCAATTATTTATGAATATTGCCAATAAAATCAATACTTACGTTAAAGAATCAATTGAGGAAATAAAAAAAGTTACTTGGCCGACGCGCAAAGAAACGAAAAATTATACCATTTTGGTAATCGGCGTGAGTTTGGCCATTGCCGCCTATTTAGGCGCGCTGGATTATATTTTTAACTTTATACTGGAAAAAGTCTTACAGTAATTCAAAAAATTTCATACTAATTTATATGAAGCAATCAACCAATATCGGCAAACGCTGGTATGCTATTCATACTTACAGCGGCTACGAGGAAAATGTGGTTCGCAATTTAAAACAACGCATTGAATCCATGGACATGGAGGATAAAATTTTTGATATTATCGTGCCGAAAGAAAAAAAGATAAAAATAAAAAATGGCAAGCGCCAAGTGATTGAAGAAAAAATTTTTCCCGGCTATGTTTTGGTCAGCATGCTGGTTACTGACGATTCCTGGTACGTGGTGCGCAATACGCCGAATGTCACCGGTTTTATCGGCACCGGCACCATTCCTACTCCGATTTCGGACAAAGAAATTCAGGATCTGCAAAAACGCATGGGCGTGGAAGAGCCGAAATTCATCATTGACGTTACCGCCGGCGCGCCGGTTAGAATCACCGATGGTCCGTTCAAAAACATGGAAGGCAAAGTCGTGGAAGTTGACCAGGAAAAAGGAAAAATTAAAGTATTGGTTTCAATGTTCGGTCGCGAGACTCCGGTGAACTTGGACTTTTTGCAAATTAAGAAGATTTAAAAAATAGTTAATCAGTTAAATAGTTAATTAGTTTTTAAATAAAAACTATCGCTTCTTTAACTAGATAACCGATTAACCAATCAACCGATTAACTAACTATTATGGCCAAAGAAATATTAACTAAAATCAAATTACAAATCAGAGGCGGACAGGCAAACCCGGCGCCGCCGGTCGGCCCGGCTTTGGGACAGGCGGGTTTGAATATTCAAGAATTCTGTACTCGTTTTAACGAACAAACCAAAGGTCAAATGGGCGAACTGGTTCCGGTGGAAATCACGGTTTATAAAGACCGCAAGTACGATTTTATCACCAAAAAGCCGCCAGCGTCTGAATTATTGAAAAAATACGCCAAAGCGCAAAAAGGTTCCGGTAAACCGTTGACGGAAAAAGTGGGGACGATAACGCGCGCGCAACTAAAAGAAATCGCGGAAGTAAAAATGTCGGATTTGAACGCGAACGACGTGGACGCGGCAATGAATATCATCGCGGGAACGGCGAGACAGATGGGAATAGAAATCAAATAAATTGCTATATTGTTAAATTGCTAATTGTTATCTAAACTTAATGATTAGCTCAACAATATAACAATTAGCGAGTGAAACGAGCGATAACAATTTAGCAATAACTAATATTATAATTAAAGTGGAAGGTTTATAGTTAATAGACCATT
>JBAYGB010000061.1:0-5211 GCA_041666885.1 Patescibacteria group bacterium
AAGGTGATTCCATTGGCGGTGTGATCAGCGGTGTGATTCGCAATGTTCCGGTCGGATTGGGCGAACCGGCTTTTGACAAATTGCCGGCGGATTTGGCTAAAGCGATGATGAGTATTAACGCGGTGAAAGGTTTTGAAATCGGCCGCGGTTTTGGCGTGGCGGAAATGCTGGGAAGTGAAAATAATGATATTTTTGAAATAAAAAACGGCAAAGTAAAAACCAAGAATAATAATTCCGGCGGAACACTCGGTGGAATTTCTACGGGCGAAGATATTTATTTCCGCGTGGCTTTCAAACCAACACCGACCATTGCTAAAGAGCAAATTACGATTGATAAAAATGGAAAGAAAGTAAAACTCAAAGCCGCCGGCCGCCACGATCCCTGCGTCGTTCCGCGCGCCGTCGCCATCGTTGACGCCATGGCGGCGCTCGTGATTATGGATCATGTTTTGAGGGCGAGGGCGGGGAAGTGATAGTAAAATTTTATTAGCTAAACTTAGTATATGGAAATAAAACTATTTAAGAAAAAAGATGCTGTCGCAAGAAAGATATCCGACTCTTATTCTGTATTTAATTTCCTGACGGCCGACGATAGCGATAAGGTTAGTATTGCGATAGGTCAGGCAATAAATCATAACGAAACCACAAAAACAAACAGTGACCGAGCATACTTGGTACTTAAAGGAAAGCTTGCGGTTAATGATATGCTTATAGGTAAATCAGGCGATGTTATATTTATCCCATCGAATGTTGAATACAATTTTAAAGGAACTTTTAAAGCAGTTATTGTAAATTCTCCACCATTTAAAAAATTTAATGAAAAGATACGGAAGCTCTAATGGTTTGTGATTATGGATCATGTTTTGAGATTGAAGACAATAAAATAGTTACCAAATTTTTAAAAATAAACAATTATGAATGAGAAGATTGTAAATAAAATTGGCTGGTTCGCGTCAATCATGGGAATTATTATGTTTTTTTCTTATATTGATCAAATCAGGTTAAATATTTCTGGCCATCCTGGCTCAGTAATTTTACCTATAGTAACATCTGTTAACTGTTCGGCCTGGGTTTTGTATGGTTCTTTAAAGATAAAAAGAGATTGGCCAATTATCGCATCCAATGCGCCCGGTATATTTCTTGGTATTATCACGGCGATAACTGCAGTAATATATAAATAATTTTTTTCAAAAATACAAATACCATGGATATCTTATTAACAAATGATGACGGTTTTAGCTCAAGAGGATTTTATCCATTGCTAAAAGAATTATCAAAATATTTTTCAGTGACGGCTGTGGCGCCGGCTACCGAACAAAGTTGGATTGGCAAATCAATTTCAAGAGCGGGAGGGCTATCTTTATCAAAAATTAAATTAAATGAATTTAAAGTCTTTTCTTTAAATGGCACTCCAGCTGATTGTGTTCAGGTCGGTTTGTATGATGTGATTAATGAAAAGCCAAAGTTGGTGGTTTCGGGGATTAATCATGGTTTGAATACGGGGCATGGTCGGATTCTTAGCTCCGGCACAATCGGCGCCTCGATGGAAGCTTCGATTGATGGCGTTAAATCGATTGCTTCTTCTATTCATATTCCTGAAGATGTTAAAATCTCCGAAGTTGATCCAATTATTTTTCAGAATGCTGCCAAAATTACTGCGGATATTATCAAAATATTTATCAATCAACCTTTTGGCGAGAATATTGATTTAATTAATATTAATATTCCTTTTAACGTAAGTTTAGATGCGGAAATTGTAGTTACCAAGCCGCATCGTGATGCTTACGGAAAATTATTTCATAAAAATAAAGGTAAATATAATCACATTTCGCCACCAATTGATTTTACCACTGCCAAGCCCGGCACCGATTTAAGAGCGTTAGCCGAGGGGAAAATTTCCATCACCCCGATAAGTTTGGAATTGGTTTCCAAAAAGGCCATGAAGCAAATGAAGAAGCTATTAGAAAATAAATAAATTTGACACATTTTTAAAATTTGTTATACTTATCCACAAGAGTAATTTAACAACTATAAAACCTAACTAGATCCTCTGGCTTTTGGTCGGGGGGTTGGGTCTAGTTGATCCCGAAGCTTCGGGAAAGGTGGCCTCTGCGTTAGTGGAAGCCCGGCACCCTCCGTAACCATGGGGCAAACTGATGTCTCCCCTTCTATAAACTCAGGGGATAAGAGTCGGTAAAGTGGTCTTGGAATCCGTTTACTGACGGATTTTTTTAATCCGTTACGAATTTCGAGGCAATGAAGGTGGTACCGCGGGAAGTTTAAAGCTCTCGTCCTTTTATCCAAGTTTTTATTTGGGTTAAGGGATGAGAGTTTTTTTATTACCCTACGAAATACGAATTGCTACGAATTTACGAATTTTAGAATCAATGGATTGACCGGAATAAAAAGTTAATTTTAGCATAACGTGTATGTGAGTATTTGTATATTCGTATAAATTCGTATTTCGTAGGGACTAACTGTAGAATTTATTATGACCAAGTTACCTAGAATAAAATTTAATAATAGCAAGCCAACGTACTTAAAGTTCGCGGATGATTTGGATTTTTTTGAGTTGTTTGAGAAGATTGAGAAGAGTTTTGCGACGGTTTTTTTATTAGAATCGTTAGGAGAAGAAGAAGATCGATCTCGATATTCAGTAATGGGCTTTGATCCGGAAGAAATTATCAGCGCCAAAAAGAATAAACTAAAAATTAAAAATTGTAAAAATGGAGAAGAGGCGATTTTTCAAGTAGAAAATCCGTATTACGCTTTGCGCGAGATTGTGCCAAAAGATGTTATTAGTCGTAAATACGCCGGCGGTTTGATTGGTTATTTGGCGTATGACGCGATGAATTATTTTGAGCCAAGTTTAAAAATTTCGCTTCACGAGCAATTTGACCAATTTAAATTTGGTGTTTATAAAGACGGTTTAGTTTATGACAAAAAAACCGGCGAGATATTTTATTTTTATTATGATGAAAATAGAATTGAGATTTTAAATAAAATAAAAAATCAGCCGAATTCTAAATCAAAAGTTTCCGTGAAATTTTTAGGAAATTCCAAAACCCAAGTCGAGCATGAGGCAATGGTTGAGCGCGTAAAAGAAGATGTGGTAAAAGGCAATATCTTTCAGGGGGTGGTAGGATTCAAAACCAACTATGAAATCACCGGTGACAAAATTGCGATTTACAAAAAATTAAGAGAAGTAAATCCGTCGCCACATATGTATTATTTTAAGTTTGGCGAAGAATATTTATTAGGCGCCAGTCCGGAATTGCTTTTTCGTTTAAATGGCAAGGAAATGGAAACTTTTCCTCTCGCCGGCACCGTGAAGCGTGGCCGCGATATTCAAGAGGACAGGGAATTGGCGCGTAATTTATTAAATGATCCCAAGGAAATCGCCGAGCATTCAATGTTAATTGATTTACATCGCAACGACATTGGACGGGTGGCAAAATTTGGCACAGTGAAAGTAAAAAATATTATGGATATCAAAAAATACAGTCATGTTCAACATATTTCCAGCGAAGTATCGGGAATTATTAGAGACGATGAAGATATGTTTTCGGCGCTGGCCAGTAATTTTCCCGCCGGCACTTTGACAGGAGCGCCCAAGATTGAAGCCATGAAAATAATTGATCGTGAAGAAGGCGAGCCGCGCGGACCCTACGGCGGCGCGGTCGGACATTTTGGTTTTAACGGCGAATGCACTTTTGCCATTCCGATTCGGTCATTATTTATTTCCGGTGCCAAGGCCTACGCGCAAACAGCCGGTGGCATCGTCTATGATTCCGAACCGACAAAAGAGTATCAGGAGATTGTTAATAAGTTAGAAGCGATGAGGAGGGTGTTGGAAAATTTTGAAATAAAAATATAATGCGAATCTACAAATCGTATGCGAATGCCGCGAATACGGTTAATGTGAATTATGTTTGTATATTTGTATGACAAAATTTGAGGCATTTGCATTCTAATTTGAAGCATTTGAATTATTCTTATGAAAATTTTAATTATTGACAACTACGATTCATTTACTTATAACCTCTACCAATTAGTCGGGGAAATTTTAGAATCGAGAAACGAATCGTTTGAATTGATTGTTAAGCGTAATGACGAAATAATTTTAGCTGAAATTAAGGAAAGTAATTTTGATAAAATTATTATTTCACCCGGTCCAGGCGACCCAAGTGATCCGGCTTATTTTGGCGTGTGCGCCGAAGTGATTACCGAGCTTGGAAAAACTATTCCAGTTTTGGGTGTGTGTTTAGGTATGCAGGGAATTGGTCATTATTTTGGCGGAAAAGTTGCAAGAGCAAAATTGCCCATGCACGGCAAAACTAGCGAGGTTAAGCATAATGGAAAAAATTTATTTAAAAATTTACCGCAGAATTTAGAGGTGATGCGCTATCATTCGTTGGTGGTGGAAAAAGAAACTTTGCCGGATTGTTTGCAAATTGACGCGATTGCCGCGGACACGGGAGAAATCATGGGTTTGAGCCACAAAGAATATCCGATTTGCGGCGTGCAATTTCATCCGGAATCGTTTGCGACTGAAGGCGGGAAGAAGATGATGGAAAACTTTTTAATATAATGCGAATCTACAAATAACCTGCGAATGCTGCGAATAATGCGAATTAGTATTAACTTTAAATTCGTATAAATATAATTTGAGGCATTTGAATTATTTTTTATGCAAAATATTTTAACAAAACTGCAAAAAAAGGAAAATTTAAGTAAGGAGGAGGCGTGGGCGATGCAGGAAAAAATTATTAAAGGCGAAGTTCCAAAAGAGGAAATTATAAAAATCTTTGAATTATTCGATGTCAAAGGAATCACCGATGAAGAACTAGCCGGAATTGTTGATGTGACTCGTGAGAATATGAACCGGGTGGAAATTGATTTTGATTGTTTAGATAATTGCGGTACGGGTGGTGATAAGTTAAATACTTTCAATATTTCCACGGTGTCAGCGATCGTTTGTGCTGCGGCTGGAGTACCAGTCGCTAAGCACGGCAATCGAGCTGCGAGTAGCAAATGCGGCAGCGCTGATGTCTTGGAAAAATTGGGGGTAAAAATTGAGCTTGATTCTAAGCAGGCTAAGAAGTGTTTGGAGGATACGGGAATCGTTTTCATGTTCGCGCCTTTATTTCACCCAGCTTTGAAATTTGTCAAAGACGCGCGGACAGAATATGGTAAAAAAACTTATTTTAA
>JBAYGB010000062.1:0-5203 GCA_041666885.1 Patescibacteria group bacterium
GAACGCTTTGCCGATTTGACCGACGCCGAATGGCAATTTTTTGCGCATGGTATTCAATACATTTTTAAAATTTACAAAAATTCCCTGCGCGGTCTCCGGCCGCAGGTAAGCGACGTTTGTCTGTTCTTCCGCCGGGCCGATAAAAGTTTTGAACATTAAATTAAATTGCTTTGCTTCCGTGAATTCTCCGCCGCAGTTCGGGCAATTATTTTTCTCCAAAGTATCGGAGCGAAAACGATTATGGCAATTTTTGCATTCCACCAGCGGATCGGAAAAATTCTGCAAATGCCCGCTTGCCTCCCAAACGCGCGGATTCATAATAATCGCCGCGTCCAAACCGACCATGTCGTCGCGCTCCTGTACAAAAACCTGCCACCATTTTTGTTTGAGGTTATTTTTTATTTCCACGCCCAAAGGCCCATAGTCCCAGCTGTTCGCCAGCCCGCCGTAAATTTCCGACCCGGGGAAAATAAAACCCCGGCGCTTACATAGACTTACTATCTTATCCATTAGATCAACTTCTTTTTCTTTTTGTTTTGCAATTTCAGACATAGAATTAAAATTTTTTTGTCATCCCCGTAAAAACGGGGATCCCTGCCTACCGGCAGGCAGGTCCAGTTTATTTTAATATTGTTTTATCGTATCTTAGATTCCCGCTTTCGCGGGAATGACAATATAATAAGATTAATTTTAAAAAAATTAAAAATTTTATTGATTTCCCATTTCTTCAATAATTTTTTTAATCGCCTCGTTTCCCGGATTCAACTCCAATATTTTATTAAACTGTTCCCGCGCGCGCGCTTTGTCGCCCTGCTTTTGATAGGCCAAGCCCAAACTATAAATCGCGTTGGCGTAATCGGGGCGCGCCGCGATCACTTGATTAAACCGCTCAATCGCTTTATCCAGCGTCCCTTGATTATAGTACAGGCGGCCGCTTTCGTAAATAACCTCCGGATTCGGCTGCTTACTGATAAGATCCTCCAAAATCACCAGCGCTTTATCCGTCTGTCCCAAACTATCATAAGTTTTAGCCAGACCGACACTGGCTTCCCAATAATCATTTTTTAATTTAACCGCCCGTTCAAATATATTAACCGCTTCGTTGGTTTGGTTGTTCTCCAAATAAAGTTTGCCCAATTCGGTTAATAGCACCGGGTTGGCCGGTTCAAGCTCGCTCGCTTTTTTAAAATAACGAATGGCCGGTTCAAGTGAGCCGACGGCGATTTGGCGGATGTCGCGGTAAATTGAACCTAAGAGTTCCCAGGCCATAACGGAATTGGGCGCGACTGTCGTCGCCGCTTCGCCTTCTTTTAACGCCTGCTGAATATTGGTTTGTAATTTCGTTTTTCGTTCATTGTCCAAATCGGCCGCTTTGCCGGGTGAACTTAATAAACTGATGTCGCTTTTTACTTCATTTAAATAATCTTTGGCCAAAGCCAGATGATAATTAAGGCGGGCGGGATTTTGTTTTATCGCCGTGATTAATTTTGTCCGCTCGCCGGTAAGGCGGAAATTGTTGTAATTAAAATCCGCGAGACAAAATTTTATCTGCGCGTAGCTTAGCCACAGCCACAACAAAATGGCGGTAAAAACAAAAGTATAAATAATGGCGGCGGTTTCTTTGCGCGCCGCTAAATCAATCTCTTTAACGGAAAAAATCTTGGCGTAAGTCAGGCGCCAGCTGATAAAACCAAGCGCAAGCATCAGCCAAAAAATAAACAACAGCGCGGTGTTAACCAAATAAAGCGCCTGAGTGATAAACAAAGCGAAGCCGGTAAATGAACAGGCAAACGCCAAATAACTTTCCTCACTCGGCGTCCGAAACATATTTTTTAAAAAAACAAAACTGACAAACAAAAAAATTCCGATCATGGCCAAATAGCTCAACGTTCCCAAAATTCCGACTGTGGCTAATAGCTCCATAACCTGCATCGGCGCTTTGTCAAACCGCAACTGCCAAAACTGGCTGCCGTTAAAATCAGCCGACCGATAAGCGGAAAAGTCATAAGCGAATGTTCCCGGACCGGAGCCGAACAGCGGATTATTTTTTACACTTTTAAAAACCACCGCGTTTCCCTCGGCGGCGGGAATGGTAATTTCTTTCGGCACGCCATTTTGAAAAATAAACTTATGAGCGTCAAACCCTCCTTGGCCGGAGCCGATAAATAAAAATAAAATCGCGGCGATGAATAATACCAGCGCGGGCGCGATCGCGATTTCAATTAAATTGTTTTTTTCTTCCCGGTTGGAATAAGCCGCGTACAAAGCGAAACAAAAAATGGCTCCTGAACCAAAAATTATGGCGATAAAAGACAAAGAAAAATTAATCAAAACTAAATTTAAAATCGCCAAAACCGACAAGAAGTGATATTTAAAGTTGACTTTGAACGTTTTGCGCTCTCCTTTGAGACTGTAAGAATACAGGGCAAAAGTTAGAATCAAAACCGCGGCCGAAAAAAGCGCGAGTGATTCACTCGAACCGCCGAACGGGCTGAAAGAATAAGAGCGGACGATATTCAGCCAAGCCGGCGCGCCGGGTAATTTTAATAATAAGCCGCTTAAAGCTAAAAAACTGGTTGTTAAAACCAAAACGCCGGACCAAATAAAAATATTAAAAAATTTTATGATTTGTTCTTTGGTTATCGTCTGCGATGCCAAAAAATAAAACAGCGCCAACGCCGCGCCGGTAAACCAAGCATCGGTGAAGCGCCCATAATAGCCGAAAAAAGAACTGAACCGGTCAACGCTGAAAACGGCCGAGATCGCCCAAAAGATTAAAAATATCAAAATTGGCAAATCTATGGGCGTGCGCTGATAAACGATTTTTTTATCAACCACGAATGTTTTTATAAGCCACAGCGATGCCGCGAGCCCGGTTAAAAACCAAAGCAAGTTTTGCTTGCCGAATTCAAAGGCTTCAAAACTGAAAGGCAAAAAAAACAGCGGCATTAAAAAAACTTCCAATTTTAAAATAAACAGTATTAAGCTGTTTAAAAAATCGCGCTCTTTTAATTTTGGGCGCTCAATGGTTGTTTCGGGCATAGGTTAAATTGTTAAATTATTTACCCGTCCGTCTCCGCAAACACGACCCCTCCGCCCCGAGCAACTCGGGGCACCTCCCCTTAATAAGGGGAGGAATAATGCAAAGGAAAAATAATGTTGACTCGGTATTTATTCTCCCCCTTTATAAGGGGGAGTGTCCGCCGTTTCGGCGGACGAGGGGGGCGGGAATGCTGAAGGCAAAAGGGTTTGGGGGGTTAGAGGGGGTCAATGAGGGGAGGTGAGCAATTTAACTATTATTCCTCATTTTCACCCAATCTTTTATTAAAACCGAAATTGCCGTCGCGACCGGAATGGACAATATGCCGCCGACCACGCCGCCGATTTTAATTCCGGCCATTATCACCGCGATGCTCACGATTGGATTTAAGCCGACCGCGCGCTGCATGATTTTGGGCACTAAAATATTATTTTCCACTTGCTGAATGATTATATATAAAATAGCGACCAGGAGCGCCAAAAACGGATTGACGGTCAAAGCTAAAAAAATACCGGGAATCGCGCCGATAGTCGGGCCGACAAAAGGAATAAATTCCATTAAGCCGGCGATAAGCCCCAGCACCAATGCGTATTGCGGCATTAAAAACAGCATGCCGAACCAGACAAAAATGCCGATAATCAACATTAAAATCAATTCTCCGCGAAACCAATAGCCGACCTGTCTTTGCATGCGATCCATCAGTTGCATTAAATACGGCTGGCGATCGGCGGGCGCAAGCGACCAAACTATTTTTTTCATGGCGCTTTCTTCCACCGTCATATAAAAAGTGACAACCAACACCAAGAAAAAAGAAATAATACCGCCGAAAATCCCGCTGATAGTGGAAAAAACTCCGCCGGCCGTCACTTGAAAATTTTGTTCAAAACTGCCGATGCTGCCTTTTATCTGCTCCAATAATCCATGCTGAATGGTAAAATTGCGCAGCCAGTTGTAGCCGGAGTTTATTTTTTCAACATACTGCGGGAAATTATCGGATAAGGTAGTATATTGCTCAATAACGGGCGGAATTATCAAATAAACCGTTAAACCGATAACCACCAACGCTATTAAATAAATAAACACTACGCTGATGGCGCGGGGAACTTTATGGCGCTGCAACAAATCAACCCACGGGTCAATGGCGGACGCGAAAATCAAAGAAACAAACAGTAACGCCAGCACGTCTTTAATGACATAACAAATGTATAAAAGAAACAGTACCGCTACTGTCTTAAAAATCGTGCTGATGGTGATATTGACTCGATAGGTTGAATTTAGCGGAGCAGACATACGATTTATAGTTAATTTTCTTACAAATTTATTATATACATAAAAACATTAAAACACAAGAACATAAATTATTAAATCTAAAATATCCAAAGTGCTCCAAATTATTCCAAAATAAATTAAAAATCCAAAGATAGAGATTTATTTTTAAGATTTTGATATTAGGATTTGGTTTGGAATAATTTGAAATAGTTTGAATTTTGGAATAATTCAATCAGTCCAATTATTTTAATGCTACAAAAAAAGCGCGACTTAGGCGTCGCGCTTCTATGTTTTTATGTTTTATCGCGTTCTACATCATATCCGGCATGCCGCCGCCCATTCCTGAACCGCCGTGATTATGTTCTTTCGGTTCCGGTTTATCCGCGATAACCGCTTCGGTGGTTAAAAACATCGCGGCCGCAGACGCGGCGTTCTGCAAAGCGGAACGGGTAACTTTCGTCGGATCAACAATTCCCGCTTCCATTAAATCTTCAAACTTGCCGTTAGCGGCATTGTAACCGATATTGGTATTGCCTTTTTGATGATGCACAATAATATTATATAAAATCAGCGAACCGTCCTTGCCCGCGTTATAAACAATTTGCTTAATCGGTTCAAGAATCGCGCTGTCTACGATTTGCGCGCCCGGATTTTCTTTTTTCTTATCCGTTAATTCTTTAAACGCTTCGCCCGCGACCGCTAGCGCCAAGCCGCCGCCCAAGACTACGCCTTCGGCAACCGCCGCTTTGGTCGCGTTCAGCGCGTCTTCAATGCGGTCTTTTTTTTCTTTCATTTCCGTCTCGGTCGCCGCGCCGACTTTGATCACCGCCACGCCGCCGGAAAGTTTCGCCAGCCGTTCCTGTAATTTTTCTTTGTCAAAATCACTATCGGTAA
>JBAYGB010000063.1:0-5188 GCA_041666885.1 Patescibacteria group bacterium
CCATCCGGATGAAATAAAATTTGAAGATAATTTGGAAAAAGATTTGGAGCGGCGGGATTTTACGATAAATGCAATGGCGGCGCATGTCATTGCGAGAAGCTCCGAGTCGCTCGGAGCGACGAAGCAATCCCGTGTTTCTCTAAGTAGTCAAGGGATTGCTTCGTCGTCGCAGACTTCTCCCTGCCTACCGGACAGGCAGGCTCGCAATGACATTAGTATAGTAGATTTATTCGGCGGACAAAAAGATATTGAAAAAAAAATAATCCGCGCCGTCGGCGAACCTACGGACCGGTTTAAAGAAGACGCGTTACGAATGATACGGGCGATACGTTTCGCGGTTGAACTTAATTTTTCCATTGAACCCAAAACCGAACGGGCGATCTTAAAACTTGCCGGCGCGATTAAGTTTGTTTCCAAAGAAAGAATTCATGACGAACTGGTAAAAATCTTAAAGTCCGATTATCCGGCGGACGGAATTATAATTTTGCAAAAAACTAAACTGTTGCAATATATTATTCCGGAACTTGAAGCCGGCGTGGGAGTCGCGCAAAACAAGCATCATACTTATACGATTTTCAAGCACTCGGTAGAATCGTTGCGCCATACCAAAAATAAAGATTACGCCGTCAGGCTCGCGAGTTTATTGCACGATATCGGCAAGCCAAAAGTTAAAAAGGGAGAAGGGGAGAACGCGACTTTTTATAACCATGATTACGTCGGCGCAAAAATCGCCGGGCGCGTTATGGAGCGGCTGAAATTTTCCCGCGACGATATTGAACGCGTTACCAATTTGGTGCGCAATCATATGTTTTATTATAACGTGGATGAAGTGACTGCCGCCTCCGTGCGCCGGTTGATTAATAAAGTCGGCTCGCAGAATTTGCAAGATTTAATTGACCTGCGCGTCGCGGACAGATTGGGATCGGGAACGCCCAAAGCCATGCCGTACAAATTGCGCCATTTGCAGTATATGATGAAAAAAGTGCAGCACGATCCGGTGTCGGTAAAAATGTTAAAAATCAACGGCGATGATTTAATGACCGGTTTAAAAATAAATCCCGGCCCGAAAATCGGCGCGATTTTGGATGTGTTGCTCGCGGAAGTGATTGAAAACCCGAAATTAAACACCAAAGAATATCTGGAAACCAGAGGCGAAGAATTAAACAAATTGGAATTAAATGAATTGCGTAGTAAAGCTAAAGAGACAATAACGGAAAAAAAAGAGCAGGAAGACAAAGAGATAAAAGAAGAGTTCTGGGTATAGTTCAAAATCATTTGTCGGTTTAAAGGTTTGCAAATTTTTAACATAATACTCGCTATATAACTAAGACAATAATTAATTATCATTAAATTTCTGTTAAATTATTGTTCAATATTCGTTAAATTTTTAAGTTCCCATTTCCGCAGAAAATTTTACCCTAATTTTAATAATAAATATAGAATAAATTTAATATCCCTTGAACTATGACTAAACACATCCGTTTTTTTGAGTATTTGTATTTATTCGTATTATTGGTTATTATTATTTTAATCGCCCTCACCCCTTCCTTAATCGGCGGCGACTTTTCTTTTTTTACCGAAGAAATGATTGAGGGTATAATGATCGTGGTTTTGTTCAGTATCGGTTATTTCGCGATGATTTTTTATCAGCAGGAAGCGACCAAAAATACCAATTTGATGATTCAACTGAAAGTTGATAAAAATAATTTGGAAAATCGGCTGGAAGAAACATTCCGCTACGTCGGCACTTTGAATATTCAAATGGCCGAGATGCGCTCATTGTTATCCGACATCAAAAAGTATCCGGAAAATAAAAAAGATTTTAAAGACATTCTTGATTTTTTGGCGGCAAAAGCGCTGGGCATAGTGCCGGTGAAATGGGTGGTTTTACGTTTGGTGGAAGCTGATTCATTGCGAACCGTGATGGAACAAACCTCGGCGCGCGGAGACGAGAAAATTTTAAATTACAAGTTTAGCAACCAGGATTTAATAAACGGTTCGGCGGGCAAAGAATGTCTGGTTTTCAATTCCCACCAAAATAATTTAAAAACCCGCGCTTTTTGCGTTATACCCCGGCATGAAATCAGCCGGGAAGAAAAAACTTTAATCAAAGGCATAGTCAGCCAGATAGAAATGTTTTATTTGATTTTTTCCTCATTATCCAATAATCATAATAATGAATAAAATTTATGCGGTTAAAAGCAATCTTGCTTATTTTAACTTTGGCGGCCTTAACCGGATGCGCTTTAAAATCAACATCGTCAAATGACAGCGGCAAGCAAGTCGTCGTTAACGGCCAAAGCGGCTTAAGCGGCATAAATGAAAATGAAATTATCAATAACCTTAACCAGTCGCGCAACGGCGGCGCAGGCAGTATCGCCGGCCAAAAGCTGGCGCCAGAAAATACTAACAACAATTCTATGAACCAAGAAAATTTATTATCCCAATACAATCAGGCGAATATCAAAACCAATTTCGGCGATATTAAAGTAAAATTTTATAACACGGACGCGCCGTTGACGGTCAATAATTTTTTAAACTTGTCAAAGCAAAATTTTTATGATAAAACAAAGTTCCATCGCGTGATTAAGGATTTTATGATTCAAGGCGGCGACCCGAACAGTAAAAGCGACAACAAAAACAGCTATGGCACGGGCGGTCCGGGCTATCAATTTAAAGATGAAATAAACAGTCATAAGCTTACGCGCGGTTCGCTTGCGATGGCCAATTCCGGCGCCGACACCAACGGCTCGCAATTTTTTATCGTTACTGCCGCCGAAACGCCGTGGCTTGACGGCAAACACACCAACTTTGGCGAAGTGATTGAAGGTATGGACGTGGTTAATAAAATCGCCGCGGCTAAAACGGATGGAAACGATCTGCCGTTGGAAGACGTGATTATTGAAGGAATAGAATTATTGGCAGGTGAAAATAAGGCGGACGCAATCAGCACGAGCACGATTGATAATAAATAAAATTATCCGAGGGCCTGTAGTCTAGTGGTACGACGCCGCATTCGCATTGCGGAGGCGGGAGTCCGATTCTCCCCAGGTCCACATTTAATCACAAATTTAAAATTAAAAAGGAGGATTTATGAATTTACTTTTAAAATGGCTATTGATGACGCTTGCCATTATCATCAGCGCTTATTTAATCCCGGGAGTTGAGGTTCTTAGCGGTTGGTCCGCGTTTTGGCTGGCGGCTATTTTGGGAATTTTAAATGTTTTATTACGACCGTTTTTGATTTTAATAACTTTACCGGTAAACATCTTAACCTTAGGACTATTCAGTTTTGTTATTAATGCTTTGATTGTGCTTTTAGCTAGTTCTATTGTTAATGGATTTAATCCGGGCGGATTTTGGCGAGCGATGTTATTCAGTATTGTTTTGTCAATCGTCAGTTATTTGTTGAATACACTGGTGAGAACGAAATAAATTGTTAAAATTTATCCGCCTCGGTTCCGCCGTAGGGCGGGTAAGTAATTCGTAATTGATAATTCGTAATTTATTTACGGGCTGTGGTATAACGGTATTACGCACGCTTCGGGTGCGTGTAATCCGGGTTCAATTCCCGGCAGCCCGACCAACTAACTTTTTTTATGAACAAATTACGCACGGAATTTCGTGAGCGCATTTCAGGCTACGTCATCGGCGCGTTCGGACTCGTCGCGAGTTTGGCCTGGAACGACGCTATCAGCGCGATGATTGAAAAGTTTTTTCCCCTCGGCAAAGACACGATCATCGCCAAATTCATCTATGCGTTGGTAATGACGGTGGTTTTGGTAATCATTGCGGTGTATCTGGTAAAGTTACTGAAAAAAGACGAGAACAGCGGTGACAAAAAATAACCAACTTGACAAAAAAAGAACGAGTATTAGTATTAAGAAAATGCTCGTTCTTTTTTATTTGAGCGAAAAAACATTTTGGCAATATGTTTAGCCAATAATTAACGATAAAAAGGAGATTTATCATGAGTGGAAAAATTGTACGCGTTATTGAAGGCGGCGGGAGTGGTTTAAGAAGAGCAGATTATTCTTTTGCAAACGGAACGCTCGGTAATTTTCGCAGAATGGAAAACATTCCCAAGACGATAGAAGAGGCAATCGCGTTTATGTGTGAGGAGTTGATGCCGGGAATCGAGGGCGTGGCTGGCAGCCTGGCGGGTGTCTGGGCGGAAAATCACATAATGAAAAAATCACCCAATCTTCACGTTTTTGATGGCGAGGATATTGGCAAACGCATATCAACGATTTGCAATCGCCCGTCATTTTGGGGTAATGATATGTTAACAGCCGCGACTGGAGAAGCTTATTTAAGAAATCTATACGATTTCTATATTTTGACAGTCGGCGGCGGTATCGGCGGGAAAAGAGTTTATAAAGGAGAAGTTATCAATCCCGATGCCGAAGTTGGGCATATCATAATTGATAACTCACCTTACGCGAAAATGTGCGGGTGCGGCAATCAAGGTTGCGTGGAAGCTTGCGCCAGCGGAGGCGCGGTTAAAGAAAAGATAATAGAAATTTGCCGCGCGCGGAATATTACCATTCCTTCCGGAATTGATATTTGTAAATTTTGGGATGATGAATATGACGCAGAAAAAGAATGGGCGATTATTTTATATGATCAAGTCGCTCATGCGTTGGCAAATTTGTTTACGATTTTGCAAAAAACCCACCCCACCCAGTTGATCGTGGTAAAAGGTACGCTCGGCATAAATGTATTGGCTCGAGTTTCTGATCGCATTAGATTTTATATGCGAGAAAAAATGCGGATCAATCCGCAATGGGCAGATGAAGATTTTCTAAAAATTGAGAAAAGCATAAGTCCAAATGAAGGGTCTCTTGTCGGTGCCGCTGTTTTATGGGAGAAATATGCTCAATTATGGTGAAGATCAAAAAATTAGGCCCCGCAGAATATAATTTTGCGGGGTGTTTTATTTTTTGTTAAGCTGTTAACATATGGAGTTAATAACAATTTTACACAACGTTCGCAGTATCCATAACGTCGGTTCAATTTTTCGCACGGCGGACGCGGTCGGCTGTTCCAAAATTTATCTTGCCGGCATTACGCCAACACCGATTGATCGCTTTGGTTTACCGAATAAAGCGCTTATTAAAGTCGCTTTAGGCGCGGAAAAAACGGTGCAATGGGAACAAATATCATCAACTTTGGCGGTTATGGAAAA
>JBAYGB010000064.1:0-5141 GCA_041666885.1 Patescibacteria group bacterium
GCCATGGAAAGCATCGCCACCGCGGCAATCGCTATGCCATAAATTCCCGCCAAAGAAAACGCGACTAAGATCGCCGCCGAAATCGCGATAATCGGCCAAGCGGTTGATTTCATGGAAACTGCCAGTCCGGCAATCACGTTTGTGCCGTGTCCGGTTTTGGACGCGTCCGCGATTATTTTTACCGGATTATATTTGGTAGAGGTATAATATTCGGTGATTAAAACCATCGCGGCGGTGACTAAAATACCGACGACCGCTGACCAAAAAATATTAATCGGTTCGTACTGGCCGTTGCCCGCCATGGCGCGCATTGTAACCGGATAAAAACCAATCAGCGCCAAAACCGCCGACGCGGCCAAACCTTTGTACAGCGCGTTCATAATGTTTTTAGTCGCGCCAAGTTTGATAAAAAAAGTACCGATGATGGAAGCAAAAATGGACACCGCGCCCAAAATCAACGGATAAAAAATCGCGTTGCTGCCGGCGCCAAAAAGCAAGTGCCCGAGCAACATAGAAGCGATTAAAGTGACAACATAAGTTTCAAACAAATCGGCTGCCATGCCGGCGCAATCACCAACGTTATCGCCGACGTTATCAGCGATCACCGCCGGATTACGAGGATCGTCTTCCGGAATCCCGGCTTCAACTTTGCCGACCAGGTCAGCGCCCACATCCGCTGCTTTGGTAAAAATGCCGCCGCCTAAACGGGCAAAAATGGAAATCAGCGAACCGCCGAATCCTAAACCGATTAATGATTTAATATCGCCGGTCGCGTAATAAAATCCGGCCACGCCGAGTAATGCCAAACCGGCAACGAGCATGCCGGTAACCGCGCCGCCTTGAACGGCAACGGCGAGCGCTTTTGCCATGCCGCCGCGCGCCGCTTCCGCGGTCCGCACATTCGCGCGCACGGAAATGTTCATGCCGATATAACCGGTCGCGCCGGACAAAACCGCGCCGACTAAAAAGGCCATCGCCATGGTCCAGCCAAGCGAGATACCGATAATGATAAATAAGACGACCGCGACCAGCGCGATTGTTTTATACTGGCGGTTTAAATAAGCGCTCGCGCCTTCTTGAATCGCTTTCGCGATTTCCTGCATTTTTTCATTTCCCGAAGGCAACGCCACAATTTTTTTAATGAGCCATAGCCCGTACAAAATCGCGACTGCCGCGCTGCCAAAGATTAAATAAGTGGTCATAAATTTAATAATTGTTCCAAAGCTCAAACACCAAATTGTTCCAAAAACTTGCCTGTCAGCAGGCAAAAATTATAAAATCTAAAAATATTTGAAATTTGAATTTTAGATTTGCTTTGGAATAATTTGAAATAATTTGAATTTTGAATTTATAAAATTATTGTTTAATTATTGTTCAATTTCTGTTGAATTGTCATCTGACTTCTTACTTTTCCTGCCTCTCTTTTTCGGCTTCTCCTCGCTTACAACTTCTTTTACCTCTTCACTCTCTGTATTTTCAACCGAAGCAGGTTCACTATTATCTTTGTCTTCTTGTTCCGGTGTTTTTATGTTTTCATGTTTTAATGATTCTTTAATATCAATCCTCCAGCCGGTCAATTTTGCCGCGAGCCGCACGTTTTGTCCGCCGCGACCGATAGCGAGCGACTGCTGGTCGGCGGCGACAAAGGCGACCGCCATATGTTCTTTTTCATTTATCTCCACATTTATTATTTTTGCCGGCGCGAGCGCGGCGATAACAAACTTTGCCGCGTCTTCATTATATTCAATAATATCAACTTTCTCTCCGCCCAGTTCCTGAATAATGGTTTGAATGCGCGCGCCGCGCTGGCCTACGCAGGAACCGATCGGATCAACATTATTATCCGCGGCGGCGACAGCGATTTTGGTGCGCGAACCGGCTTCGCGCGCGATTGATTTTATTTCCACGAGCCCGTTGGAAATTTCCGGAATTTCCAGCATAAAAATTTTGCGGACGATTTCATCGCTCGTGCGCGACAAAACTATTTCCGGTCCTTTGGCGCCGGAGCGGACTTCTTCCACGTAAACTTTCACCCGTTGTCCGGTTTCATAGCGCTCGCCCGGCACTTGGCCTTCGGGAGTTAAAATACCCGCCGTCCGGCCCAAGTCTACAAGCACCACGCGCCCTTCGCGGCGCTGGATCACGCCGGTTATTACCTCGCGCTCTTTATCTTTAAATTCATCCATTAAGTTCGTGCGTTCCACTTCGCGCAAACGCTGGATGATTACTTGCTTCGCGGTTTGCGCCGCCATTCGGCCGTATTCCGCCGGCGCTTCCAAATCGGTGCGGATAATATCGCCGATTTTCGCGTCCGCTTTTATTAACAACGCGTCTTTTAATTGCAGCTCCGTCCGCGGATTAAACCTCCGCTTTTCTTCGCCGTCTTCTCCCAATTCTTCCATTTCTTGCTTGTCCGCCGTATCCGCCGCTTCAGCGGAGGAGGGGAGTTCACTATTCACTATTTGCTGTTCGCTTTCTTCCTCCGGCGGCAAATCTTCCACGACTGTTTTTTCATCATAAACTTTGGAAGTAGACGTTTCCAAATCAAAATCAACTTTGATGTTTTGATTTTTTTGACCAAAGTCTTTGCGGTAAGCGGCCGCGAGCGCGGCGGAGATAGCTTCCACTACCGCTTCCAGCGAGATTCCTTTTTCTTCGCAAATGGCGCGGGCGGCGGTGGCGATTTCGTTATTAGCCATACAATTTAGTATTAATAGATAAAATTTATATAATGCAAGTCCGTTGATTTAATTGATAATTTAACAGAAATTATACAATAATTGAATAATAATTTTCTAATTACCGTTTAATTATTGTTCAATTATCTTTTAATTATTTTTATAAATTAAATTCATTTGCGATTCAGTGATTACTCGGGGTTAGTAGATTAACGTCAATCTATAAAAATAAGCTCGTTGTAGTAATACAACCAGCTTCTAATAATCAACCTCTATTAATTTCAGCTTATCACAATAGCCAACGGCTGTCAAATTTGTTATAATAAATTTAAATTAATATATGTACTATTTTGTCATTCCCGCCCGCTTCGCCGGAGCTTCAACGAGGCGAGCCGGTAGGCAGGGATTCCCGCTTTCGCGGGAATGACAAGTTGAAACCTAACTTATTTATTTTTTAAATATATGATCCACAAAAAAATCTCTCTCATCTTTGCGGTCGTCGTCGCTGTCGTTATGATTCCGGCCGCGGCGTTCGCTTTTGAAGTTAAAAAAGGAAACAATGTCTATGTCGGCGCGGAAGAAACAATCGCCGGCAATCTTTATACCGCGGGCACGAATGTCATTATTGACGGTAAAGTTTCAGGCGATGTTTTCTGCGCCGGCCAGTCGGTGACAATCAACGGCGAAGTCGCGGGCGATGTTTTCTGCGCCGGTTCGTCTGTTGCGATTAACGGTAAAGTGGGCGGCAGTATCCGCGTTGCCGCGTCGGAATTATCCATCAACGGACAGGTTGAACGCAGCGCTTTGGCTTTTGCTTCCAATATTAATTTAAGCGACCGCGGCAAAATCGGCTGGAACTTTTTTGGCGGCGCGGCCAACTTTACCGCTTACGGGCCGGTGGGCGGAGACCTGCAATTCGGCGGCGCGAGTTTGGTAATTAATAATACTGTCGGTGGCAATGTCGGATTTTATGGCGAAGTGGCGGAACAGCAGCAAAAATCAAGCGCGCCCGCTTTAACGCTTTTGCCCAAAGCGATTGTGAACGGCAGTCTGACTTATTCGGAGACAGCTTCCGCCGAAATCAAAGACGGAGCGCAAGTAAAAGGCGAGACGATTAAAAAAGCGCCGCAGCTTAAAAAAATGGAAAATAAAGCGCAAAAATCTTTCTGGCCGTTTACCGTTTCGTTCGTAATTTTTGGTTTGTTGACTACGGTAATACTTGGTTTAGTATTAGTCAGATTAAACAGCGATGCCGTGGAAGCGGTTACTGATAATATTTTGGAACGTCCGTGGGCGACGCTCGGCTGGGGTTTGGTGTTATTGATTTTAACGCCGATTGTAATAATTTTATTATTAATAACTTTGGTCGGCCTGCCGCTCGCCGGTCTGGCCGGACTATTGTTTGTTATTTATTTAATGCTCTCAAAAGTAGTTTTCGGCATTGCTTTGGGCCGGTTGATTAATGACAAGGCAAAGTGGAAATTGTCTTTGTACTGGGCGGCCGTTATTGGCATCGTGATTACTGACTTAATTATTTTTATTCCCGTCATCGGCTGGATTTTCGGATTTTTTACTCTGCTTTGGAGTTTTGGCGCTTTGATGTTATCTAGTAAAGAATTAATCAAGTAACAAGTTACAAGTGAAAAGTTAAAAGTAAAAAATATCTTCTTGTCATTCTGAACGGAGCGAAGCGGAGTGAAGAATCTATATATAGACCAGCTAGACGAAATCGGGCTAAGTTTTGTGATATAAATTTATTTTCTACTAAACATTATGAGGCAACAAATTAATCCAGAAAATTTTACTGAAATAATGGGAGCTTATTCTCACGGACTAAAAGTTGATGTCGGAGATTCGGAAATGATTTTTGTAACTGGCCAGATTGCGATGGATAAAAATGGTAATGCTGTTGCGTCAGACGACATCGTTAAACAAACAGAGTTTGTGTTTCAAAATATTGAGAAGATTTTAAGCTCTGGTGGTGCCTCAATCAATGATGTCGTCAAGGTCGTGATATATGTTACAAAAATTTCCGACTTTAAAGAAATATCGGCCGTGAGAAATAAATATTTTTCCAATTGCAAACCAGCTAGTACTTTAGTTGAAATTAGTAAAACCGTTAAAGATGGTTGCGATATTGAAATTGAGGTGATAGCAATTAGAAAAAAATAAATTTTTACGTTCGCAGCAAGACCCACTCGTACATCGTCTGACGCACGATATCCGCAAGGGTTAAAGCCACATTTCAATTTCGTTTTACTTCATTGAAACGTCGGATATCGAAATACGTTGTCGTCAATTCCCTCTAAACAAGCAAGAATGACGGGACAGCCGACAACACGTTTTATCCGATTCGCGAACTAAATAGTATTATTTTAATGTTATATAACGATGTTCAATATTATAAGAAAAAGACCTAAGAATGATAAGAAGGAAAAGAGATATTGGCTTTCCTTAGCTATA
>JBAYGB010000065.1:0-5097 GCA_041666885.1 Patescibacteria group bacterium
CCGGAGCTTCAACGAGGCGAGCGAAAGCGGGAATCTCTAATTTATCTTAACATTGTTTTATCGTATCTTAGATCCCCGCCTCCGCGGGGATGACAGAAAAAAATATTTCGCGGGAATGACAGTCGTTTTTATATTTTTACGTTTTATGTATTCTAACAAAAATGTGTTATAATAAAAATAATCTTACGCGCGATTAATTCATCCTAATATTGTTATTATTAATTAGTACGCAGTTGAACTAACTTACATGATTTTGCCAACTGATTAACTAATTAACTGATTAACTAACCTATGTTCACCGACGACCAACTTAAAGAAATTCTTTTAAGCGCCAAAATCGCCGCTGACGGCAACACTTTGGAAGATTTTATAAAAAAAGCGGCGGGAGAAAAACAAGGATTGGAGAATTACTTAATTGCCAATAAAATCGTCTCCGAACAGGCGCTCTATGAAGGAGCGGCGGATTATTTAAAAATTCCGTTTGTTAATTTAAAAAAACAGCTGATTCTACAAGATATTTTAACGTTGATACCGGAAACGGCGGCGCGCGAACATAAAATCGTCGCTTTTGACAAAGACGAGAAAAAAATAAAATTGGCCACTTCCGACCCGAACGATTTGGAAATTTTGGAATTCATCGGCAAAAAAACAAATTTGGAGCCGGAAATAAATATCGCCACTCCGTCCAATATTGAAGACGCGCTGAAGCAGTATCGCAAAGACATGAAAAGCGAGTTTAAAGTGATTGAAGAAGGCACCGACGATAAAACCGGCAAAGTGAAAAAACCGACCGACGCCAGTTCCGAATTGCCGATTATAAAAATAATTGACACCTTGCTGGAACAGGCTTTTTATGAAAACGCTTCGGATATTCATATTGAACCGGCGGAAAAAGAAACCACGATTCGTTACCGCATTGACGGTATTATGGCGAATGTAATGACTTTGCCCAAAAACGCGCATGTGCCGCTGGTGGCGCGCATTAAAGTATTATCCAATTTAAAAGTGGACGAACATCGCCTGCCGCAGGACGGCCGTTTTAAAATCGTGCAAAAAGGCAATAAAATTTCTTTCCGCGTTTCCATTATTCCGATTCTTTACGGTGAAAAAGTGGTAATGCGTTTACTGGAAGAAAAACCGCAAATTTTAAGTTTGGAGCAAATCGGCTTTCAACCTGACAGTTTGGAAACCGTGAAAAAAAATATTAAAAAGCCGCACGGCATGATTTTGGTTACCGGCCCGACCGGCAGCGGCAAAACCACGACTTTATACACTATTTTAAATCTGCTTAATTCGCCCAAGGTTAATATTTCCACGATCGAAGACCCGATTGAATACAGTATCCCGCATGTTAACCAAAGCCAAGTTAATCCCAAAATCGGCTATACTTTCGCGAGCGGCTTGCGCGCCCTGCTGCGCCAAGACCCCAATATTATCATGGTTGGCGAAATCCGCGATAATGAAACCGCGGAAATCGCGATTCACGCGGCGCTTACCGGCCATTTGGTTTTGTCCACGCTTCATACCAACGACGCGCTTACTACCCTGCCCCGCTTGTTGGAAATGAATGTGCCCAGTTTTCTGGTCGCTTCCACGACTAATTTAATCATCGCTCAGCGTTTGGTGCGCAAAATCTGCCGCGACTGCATTCAAAGCTATTATTTGGACAAAGACCAATTGGAACAATTGAAAAAACAAATTGACGTTAATAAAATCATGTCCGTTTTGCAGGCGCAAAAAATCGTTTCGGAAGCGGAGCAAAATTTTGAAAAACTTTTATTTTATAAAGGCAAAGGCTGCCCGGAATGCGGCAACACCGGCTACAAAGGCCGCACCGGCATTTACGAAACGCTGGCGATTACGCCCGCGTTAGCCATTTTAATAGCCAAGGGGGCGCCGGAAACGGAACTGCGCGCGGAGACGGAAAAACAAGCGATGATGAAAATAATTGAAGATGGCTTTATTAAAGCGAAAAACGGCATCACCACGATTGAAGAGGTGTTAAGAGTATCAAAAGAATAATTAAACACCTATAAATTCAAATTATGCCAAATTATATCAAATTATTCCAAACTCCTGCCTGTCGGCAGGTTTGATGTTAGGATTTTTTTGGGATAATTTGGAATAGTTTGACTTTTGGAATAATTGTATTCTAAATATTTATGTCCAAGGAGGAACCACAAATTTCGGACGACAAAAATTATTTCGCCGGCGTTAATGGCTGGCTCGCGCGCCGCCAGCGCATTCCGGTTGCGGAAAAAATATTTTTTGTCCAGCATTTGGCGATTATGGTTAAAGCGGGCATCTCTCTCGCCAAAGCGCTGGAAATGCTTGCCAAACAAACCACCAACAAGCATTTCAAATTTATAATTGAAGATATTTATATTCAGGTCAACAAAGGCGGAACGCTCGCCGACGCTTTAAAAAAATATCCGCGCGTGTTTGATGAATTGTTCGCCAATATGGTCGCGGCGGGCGAAGCGAGCGGCACTTTGGAAGCAGTATTGAAAAATCTTCATTTGCAACTAAAAAGAAATCACCAACTCGGTTCTAAAATCCGCGGCGCGCTGATGTATCCGGCGGTGATTTTAATCGCCATGAGCGTTATCGGTGTCGGCATGATGATTTTTGTCGTGCCGAAATTCGTCAGTATTTTCGCCGACGCCAAAATTGAATTGCCGCTGATGACGCGTATATTGATAGCGGTCAGCAACGCTTTTGTCAATCATGGCATCGTTACCGCCGCCATTTTAACGGCCGTAGTAATCGGCTTGATTATTCTTTTAAAAAAACCGGCGGTAAAATCCGGCTGGCATTTTTTATTGTTAAAATTGCCAATTATCGGTCCGATCGCGAAAAAAATAAATTTGGCCAGATTCGCCCGCACTATGAGCGCCTTATTGAAAACGGATATTAAAATCGTGGAGAGTTTTAAAATCACCGCCACCACGGTAAGCAATGTCCGCTACAAAAAATCTTTACTGGAAGCGGCGGAAAAAGTAAAAAAAGGCATATTGATCAACGAGGTTTTGGCTGATTATCCCGATTTATACAATCATGTAACGAGACAAATGGTCGCAGTCGGCGAAGAAACCGGCGAATTGGATACGATTTTGGAAGAAATCGCGGGTTTTTACGAAGAAGAAGTGGAAGAAATAATGAATACTTTGCCGGTACTGATTGAGCCGATTATTATTATCGCGCTTGCTTCGGTTATCGGCTTGATGGCGGTCGCGATTGTTATGCCGATGTACTCACTGACGAATGCCATATAAATTTTCTTCTGCTTTGTCATTCCCGCGAAAGCGGGAATCTAAAAATAACAGGAGATTCCCGCTTTCGCGGGAATGACAATATATGAAATTACAAAATATAAAACAAAATGGTTTCTCTTTAATTCAGCTTCTGACCGTCATCGCCATTATCGCCATTATGGCTTTGATTTCCATCCCCGCGTTGCGGCAATACGGGCCGAATATAAAATTAAAAGCGGCCGCGCGGCAAATTGTATCCGATTTGCGCTATGCGCAACAGCTCACCGTCAGCCAACAAAAAATACATTACGTGGAAATTGATGTTGCCGGTCGGCGCTATACTTTGGCGCAAGAAAGCGATCCATCCAATCCGCTGAAAACGACGACGCTTCCGGACGGAATAAATTTTCAAACAGTGACCGACTTTGACAGCAACCGCGTTGTTTTTAATTCTTACGGCGCCGTCAGCCAAGCCGGACAAATTATTTTAACCAACGACCAAGGAAATACTTACACTATCAATGTTAAACCGTCAGGATATGTGCAATTGGCGCAATAGCATAAAAACATTAAAACACCAGAACACTAAAACAATAAAATATTTTGCTTTAATGTTTTTATGTTTTAACGCCTTTTTGCTTTAATGTTTTTATGTTTTCATGTTTTAATGATAAAGGCTTTACCCTGATTGAAATTATCGTAAGCATAGCGATTATCACTATCGCTTTTTTCGGCGTCATCGGCGTTTTTCCTTACAGCCTTAACGTAAGCGAACGAGCGCAAAATTTAACCGGCGCCGTTTATTTAACGCAAGCGGGCATTGAAAAAAGTTTAAGTCTGGGTTACGAAACGCTGGGAACGGGCGTAGTGGAAGCAAAAGCCAGATTATCAAGCGACCCGACAAATTTTCTTTATCCTTTTTATCGTCAAATTGCGGTTTCTTATGTTGACACCGATTTAGTTGATTCAGTGAGCGACACCGGCTTGAAAAAAATAGTGGCGACCGTGTTCTGGCGAAATCCGTTAAGCGCGCAGGAACAACAATATACGTTAACAACATTATTAAGTAAAAACTAAATCCACTGTCATTCCCGCGAAGGCGGGAATGACAATTGTTATATGTTTGTTAACTCAAAACCTAAAACTTACAACCTAAAACTTACAACTGGTTTTACTCTGATTGAAGTGATCGTCAGTATTGCCATGTTTACTTTGGTGATATTGATAGCATATGAAATGTATTCCTTGGGTCAAAACGTTTATCGCCGCGGCGGAGACGAAATGGAAACTTGGCAAAACGCCCGCGCCGCGCTGGATCGGATGACGCGCGAAATCAGACAGGCGGAAAGTTTGGCTACCGCCCTGCCGGCAACAAGCGACGACATTGCCAATCCTCCCGCGAACGAGTTGATATTTCAAGACGGACATGATACTTCTCAAATTACCTATATCCGTTATTACCTAAACGGCGCCAATTTAAACTGGCAACGAGTCGCTTATTATTTTTCCATTCAACCGGATTTATACGTTGCTTTCAACAGCAAAGACCAGTTTGGCAATCCGCCCAACCAAATCATTTTGGACGACCGCGTGATCGGCGAATATTTTTCCGATCTTGATTTTTGGGGCAACGGCAATTTGATAAATATTATCATTCAGCTGTCAAAAAACGGCCGCGCGATTAATTTGATGACGGCGGTGTACGGCAGAAATCTTTGACACTGTCATTCCCGCGAAATATTTTTTTCTGTCATCCCCGCGGAGGCGGGGATCTAAGATACGATAAAACAATGTTAAGATAAATTAGAGATTCCCGCTTTCGCTCGCCTCGTTGAAGCTCCGG
>JBAYGB010000066.1:0-5079 GCA_041666885.1 Patescibacteria group bacterium
ACGGAACTCGCGGCGCAAATTGAAGAAGAACTTCATCCGAAAAATCCGTTGGACAAAAAAAACGCGATCGTGGAAATCCGCGCCGGCACCGGTGGCGACGAGTCGGCGCTGTTTGCGGCGCAACTTTACGGCATGTACGCCAAATACGCGGAAAAGAAAGGCTGGCTCGTAAAAATAATTGACTCCAATCGAACGGGCATCGGCGGTTTTAAAGAAATAATTTTTGAAATAATTTCACCCCGCCTCTTACAGGCGGGGCAAGGTCCTTACGGCAATTTAAAATACGAAGCGGGCACGCACCGTGTTCAGCGCGTTCCGGAAACGGAAAAAGCCGGCCGCATTCATACCTCGGCCGCGACGGTGGCGATTTTTCCGGAAGCCGAAGAAGTGGATCTGGAAATCAATCCAGCGGAAATCAGAATTGACACTTTTTGTTCCTCCGGCCCGGGTGGACAATGCGTTAATACGACTTACAGCGCGGTGCGTATTCTCCATCTACCGACCGGCTTAATCGTTTCTTGCCAAGACCAGCGCTCGCAGCAGCAAAATAAAATCAAAGCGATGCAAGTTCTGCGCTCCCGTTTGCTGGCAAAAATTGAAGAAGACCGCCGCGCCAAAGAATCAAGCGAACGTAAAATTCAAATCGGGAGTGGCGACCGGAGCGACAAAATCCGCACTTATAATTTTCCACAGGATCGCATTACTGATCACCGAATAAAAGAATCGTGGCACAATATCGGTACTATCTTAAACGGCGGATTGGATACGATGATTGAAGAGATAAAAAAGCAATTGGAGAAATAAAAAAACCACTGGTTTTTTTGCAATAAAGATTATAACTATATACGGGTGAGCCCGTTTTTTTGGATTTTCGCTCGCCGCTACTAATCCATATCTTTATTATTGCGCCAGTGGTAGTCCTAAAACATGACTTAGGCGGACCAGATCTAAGTAATTTAAGTTTATAACACTATGGATATTAGTCAAGTAATTACTCAAGCTTACCAAAAATTAAATAAAGTAAAAATTAATTCCGCTTCGCTAGATGCGGAAATTTTATTATCTTTTGTAATAGGAAAACCGCGCGAATATATGCTCGCGCATCCGGAGTTTAAACTTAGAAAAAATCAAATTTTAAAATTTAATAAACTCATAGTCGCGCGCGCTAAAAATATCCCGCTTGCTTATTTAACGCAAGTTAAAGAATTTTACGGACGTAATTTTTACGTTGATCGGCGCGTGCTGGTGCCGCGGCCGGAAACGGAAATGATAATAGAGGAATGTAGAATGCAGAATGAAGAATGTAGAATGCAGAATACGGAATGCAAAAATAATACCTATGTCGTAGATGTGGGGACAGGAAGCGGTTGTATAATAATTACGCTTACAAAAGAATTAAAATATAAAAATTTAAAGTTCCTTGCGACTGACATTTCCAAAGATGCTTTAACGGTTGCCCGCAAAAATGCGAAATTGCATGGAGTAGATAAAAAAATTAAATTTCTACAGGGTAATTTATTAGAACCGATTTTAAAAAATAAAAAATTCGTCATTCGTCATTCGTCATTCGTAATTTGTGCTAACTTGCCCTATTTAACGCCTGCGCAAATTAAAAATTCGCCGACTATTAAGCACGAACCAAAATTGGCGCTTTCCGCGGGTAAAGATGGTTTAAAATACTATCGTGAGTTGGCAAAACAACTAAGCTGTTTCTGTCATTGCGAGGAGTCTGCCCGCTTCGCTCTCACGAAGGCGAGGCGAGCGACGAAGCAATCCCGCCCCAAAATAACTCTTCTTTGCGAAATTGACCCTAAACAAAATAAAACCATAAAAACCATATTCTCTTTTGCCAAAAATATAACTATAAAAAAAGATCTCGCCGGGCGAGACCGATTGGCGGTTATAAAATTTTGAGTGTTAAATAAAATTAAAGTATAATTTAAAAAAATTACTTAATTTGACTTTTTAAAAAAAATAATGCGACTAACTTGTTAGGCAACAAGATTGAGTAGAAAATATAATTCTTAATTCTTAATTCTTAATTCTTAATTCTTAATTCTTAATTCTTAATTCTTAATTCTTAATTCTTAATTCGTAATTGAAATTTGCCCTTCATCCTGTACCACTTCAATCCAAGTCGTCCCGGCATTGAATTTAATTTCTTCTCCGCTGGAATTATAAATTTTTTCCCGTTTGGTTCTACTTTCTTTTTTCCAACTTCCCTGTTCGCAAATTCCGTCCAAACAATACCACGCTTTGCCTTCGCCGATAATCGTCATCTCACGGCGCAATTCCGCGTCTATTATTTTCGCTTTTACTTTCATAATAATAATATTTTTTGTCAGTATCGGCGTACCGTCGGCATCTCTATGCTCAGCGCCGGCTAAATAGCGAGCGTATTCATTTTTGACCGCGTCATATTTCCAATTTACCAAAAAATCATTAACGGAAAAATTAATAGCGATATTACTGCTGCTTGCGCGTGTCGCTGGCTCCGCCTCGTCTTTGTATAACCAAAAATCGTAATCGCTGTCTTTAATATTCATCTTTGCCAAATATTTGTTTAAATTTTCAAAAGAGGTAAAGACGTTATGCGGAGCAATATAATCATCCACCCGCCAAAAATATTGACCTTGATAAAATTCATTAATATCCGGCACATTTTCGCTTTTAATCCTCGCGAGCGCTTCCGGACTGCCGCCGACATGCGCGTAAAGCGCGCCATATCCTTCCGCCCAATCCAAATAATACGGCCGCGCGCTGCGCACCGGACCAATATTTGCCGCTGAACTTGAAGCGGCAAAAATCGCGAGATAGCGCGTAATGCCGGATTCGGCTTTTGCTTCGTAGACAATATTTGCTTGCGCCAAACCTCGTTGCGGCCGCGCGTTCGGATCGTTGTCAATCATGACCGCGACCGGATAATAATCCGCGTTCACCGGGTCAACATAAACGCCGTCCAAATGCCGACGAATATAATTCGCCGGAATTTTTTCGTCATTAGCCGTTTTAATTGAATTTCCTTTTCCCAAAGCTAACGAGTTTAAAATATTCGCTTTAATTTCTTGATTTACTATCAGCCAAAAAGTTATTAAGGATACACCGGTAAAAATCGCCAAAATTAAAACTGCCCGCACCGGCCAACTCATCTTTGACCAATACCGGACAGTTTTAATCTTAAAAATATTCAAGAGTTGTAAAATTTTATTTTTCATCCTCCTTTAATATTCTGTCATTGCGAGGAATCCTGAGCCGCTCAGGATGACGAAGCAATCCCGTAATCCGTTAAAAAACACGAGATTGCTTCGCTTCATTCCGCCATAGCGCGGAATTTGCTCGCAATGACATAAAATATAAATCTTATTTCATGGGGTAAACTTCTTAATTCTTACTTTCCTCTTTCTTTTCCTCTTCCGCTGCCGGAGCCGCCGCGCCTTCAACCGCCGCTTCCGCTACCGGTGCTTCCACTTCCGCTTTCGGTTCGGAAACATTCACTACGATGTCTTCAGCATCGTTGAGTATTTTGACTGCCGTCGGAATGCGTAAATCCTTAATATGAATAGTGCTGTCAAAAGAATCAAGCCCGGAAATGTCAACTTCAATTTTAGGCAACAAATCGCCCGGCAAACATTCAATTTCCACTTCATTCAAATGCTTGATTACGACACCGCCTTCGTTTTTCACGATCGGCGCTTCACCGACCAATTCAATTTCCACCGTGGCGGTTAATTTTTCTTTTAAGTCAACTTCGTAAAAATCAGCGTGGATAATTTTGCTTTTTAACGGGTCGCGCTGAATATCATGGATTAACACTTTTTTGCTTTTACCATCGTCCAAAATTAAATCCACCAGGCTTGATTCGCCCGCTTCTTCGTACAGTTTCTCCAATTGCAAACTGTTGACGGAGAGACTTGATGCCGGGTTGCCCTTGCAGTACACGACCGCCGGCACTTCGCCTTCGCGGCGCAAATCATTGGCTGATAATTCTTTGGTTCTGGTTTTTGCTTTTAGTTGAGTCATAAAAATAGTTATATAGTTATATAGTTATAAAGTTAAAAGTTATAAAGTTAAAAGTCGCCAGTATTCTTATTTATATCTTAAATACGTTAAAATGTCAATCCTGCCGCAAAAAATAAAAGAATGACTCGGATTGACTTTACAAACCTGCCTGCCCGCTTCGCCGGAGCTTCAACGAGGCGAGCCGGTAGGCGGGCTTTTAACTTTACAAACTTTTAACTAATTGTGTCTTGCGTGAATAACTACGCTTTCCACAATACCGATTAAAATCAAACTGGCGATTAAAGAACTGCCGCCATAGCTTAAAAACGGCAAAGTGATGCCGACGACCGGCAGAATGCCGATATTCATGCCGATATTGATAAACATCTCTATGCTTAATAAAATTATCGCTCCCAAAATTATATAGAGACCGAAATTATTATCAATATGTTTAACCCAGTATATCAGCCGAAAAAAAAGCGCGGCAAAACAAACGAACAGCAACCCGACGCCTATCAATCCCATTTCTTCGCCGACGACGGCAAAAATGAAATCCGTTTGGCTTTCGGGCAAAAATTTCAATTGCGACTGCGAACCGAAACCCAGCCCTTTGCCGAATATTTTTCCGGCGCCGACAGCGATGACCGACTGCGCGGCATTGTAGCCTTTGCCCAAAGAACTGATGTTAGGATTAAGAAAAGTCAGCACCCGTTCTTTTTGATAATCTTTTAACAAAAAGAAAAAACTGAACGTAAAAAACACTAACGTCGTCAGGGCGATTAAAAAAATCTGCTTGCGGTTCAAACCGAACACCGCGGCGGTTCCGAGCCAAAAAAGAAAAATAATCATCGCCGAACCGAAATCCGGTTGGAATAAAATTAAAGCGATCGGCAAAAAAATCAATAGGCCGGTCGCCGCAAAATGTTTAAGCTGGTTTGTTTTGTAAGAAGCGGACGAAAAATATTGCGCGAGCGTTAAAATCATTATCACCTTAATTAATTCCGACGGCTGTAAGCTGAAACCGAAAAGCTCAAACCAGGCGCGCGTGCCGCGCACCGGCGTCCCTAAAAATAAAACTAA
>JBAYGB010000067.1:0-5070 GCA_041666885.1 Patescibacteria group bacterium
GGTGAAATCCCGACTTTGATTTTGTCCGGCCAGGAACAAAAAGCGCGCGCGAAAATTTTATATTATAAGGAACTGTTCGGGCCGGACAGTTTTTATTTGGAACTGCAATACAATCCCAATATCCGCGGGCAGGAATTTGTTAATTCCGCGCTGATAAAATTAAGCAAAGAATTGAATGTCGGTTTGGTCGCGACCAACGACGCGCATTATTTAAATAAAGAAGACGACGAAGCGCACGATGTTTTGCTATGTCTGCAAACCAAGCGCAAGAAAAAAGAGGTAAGCCGAATGAGCATGCTCGGTGAAGATTTTTCGGTTAAAACCATGCGGCAGATGATTGATGAATTCAAAGACGTGCCGGAAGCAATTGACAATACCAATAAAATCGCCGATATGTGCAACGTGGATATTCCGCTCGGCCAATACCAGTTGCCGGTATTTGCCGTTCCGGAAGGTTTCAGCGATACGGAATATTTGAAAAAATTATGCCATGAAGGTTTGAAAAAAAGATATAACGTAAGTTACGACCAACTGGATTCGGAAAAAAAAGAAAGGCTGGATTATGAATTGTCGGTTATCAATAAAATGGGCTTCGCGTCTTATTTTTTAATCGTGGCGGATTTTGTCAACTGGGCGAAGGACAACCGCATTGTTGTCGGGCCGGGGCGCGGCAGCGCGGCCGGTTCGTTTGTTTCTTATGTTTTGGGCATTACCAATTTGGATCCTCTGCGTTATGATTTGGTTTTTGAACGCTTTTTAAATCCGGAGCGCATCTCCATGCCCGATATTGACCTTGATTTCGCCGATACGCGGCGGGAAGAAGTTATTCATTACGTGGAAGGAAAATACGGCAAAGACCATGTCGCGCAAATAATCACTTTCGCCACCATGGCCGCGCGGGCGGCGGTGCGCGATGTCGGGCGCGTATTGGATTATCCGTATGATTTTTGCGATAAAATTTCCAAAGCGATTCCGATGTTTACGACCATTGAAGAAGCGGTCAAATTGCCGGAATTGCGGGAAATATGCGCGCAAGAAGAGGGCGCGCGCGAAATAATCAAGCACGCCCGCCGCATTGAAAATGTCATTCGGCACGCGTCCGTGCACGCTTGCGGCGTTTTAATCACCAAAGAGCCGGTGACCGCCTACGCGCCGGTGCAATATATCGCTTCATCCGACCGAGAGGCGATGGTCTCGCAATATTCTTTGCATCCGGTGGAAGATTTGGGATTGTTGAAAATGGATTTTTTGGGTTTAAAAAATTTGACCATTATTGAATCGGCGTTAAAAATAATAAAAAATACCCGCGGCGAATTGATTGATATTGACGCCATTCCGCCCGACGACCAAAAAACTTTCGCGCTCTTGCAAAAAGGAGAAACCACCGGCGTGTTTCAATTGGAATCAAGCGGCATGAAGCGGTACTTAAAGGAATTAAAACCGACTACGTTTGAAGATATCATCGCGATGGTCGCGTTGTACCGTCCGGGCCCGATGGAATGGATTCCGGATTATATTTCCGGTAAGCACGGAACTAAAAAGACCAAGTACCTGCATCCCAAACTGGAACCGATTTTAAACAAAACGCACGGCGTCGCGATTTATCAAGAGCAAGTAATGGAAATCGCCCGCAGTTTGGCCGGATTCACGATGGGGGAGGCGGACGTCTTGCGCAAAGCGGTCGGCAAAAAAATCGCCAAATTACTCGCGGAACAAAAAACAAAATTTATTGAAGGCTGCGTGAAAAATGGCATCGCGTCAGAACTCGCGGCGGAAATTTTCGCCTTTATTGAACCGTTCGCGGGCTATGGATTTAACCGTTCGCATGCCGCCTGCTACGCTTTAATCGGTTATCAGACCGCTTACTTAAAAGCGAATTATCCGACCGAGTTTATGGCGGCGCTGATGACCAGCGACCAAGAAGACATTGACCGCATTCCGATTGAAATTGAAGAATGCCGTTCCATGGGAGTTGAGGTTTTGCCGCCGGAAATCAATGAATCATTCGCTGATTTTACGGTCGTTACCAGTGGTACGGCGAAAAATATCGCCATCTCCGAGCAAGAATCAAAAACCATTCGTTTCGGTTTGCGCGCGGTAAAAAATGTCGGCGCGCACATTACCGAAGTTATTATTAAAGAACGTAAGACGGCCGGTCCGTTTAAGGATATGGCGGAATTTTTACAGCGCGCACGGGATAAAGATTTAAATAAAAAATCGCTAGAAAGTTTAATTATGACCGGCGCGTTTGATAAATTTGAAGAGCGCGGCAAGCTGTTATTCAATTTGGAAAAAATGCTGGAATATAACCGCGGTTTAACGGCCGCGAAAAACAGCGGCCAAGACAGTTTATTTTCGCTCGCGCCGGAACTCGCGGTCGGTTCAGCTATTACCTTGGACGATGCGCCGGCGGCTGATAAACACGATATTTTAAACTGGGAGCGGGAACTATTGGGGCTTTATATTTCCGACCACCCGTTTAACGAATATGAAAAAATATTAGGTTCAAGCATCGTGCCGCTCGGTCAATTAAACCAATCGCAGGAAGGAAACTTTGTAAATATCGCCGGCACCATTTCCACAATTAAAAAGATAGTCACCAAAAATAATGACAAAATGCTGTTTGTCAAAATTGAAGATAAATTAACCAACCTTGAAATTTTGGTTTTTCCTAAATTATTAAAAGAAACTGCCGCGATTTGGCAAACGGGCGTACCGGTAATTTGCCGCGGTCGCGTTTCCAATAAAGAAAACGAGTTAAAAGTTTTGTGCGATAAAGCCAAAAAGTTGGAACCGGAAACTGCTGTTAAACTCGCTGCCGAATTTTTAAAATTAAATAAAGCCAATGGATTTAAAAACGCGAATAATAATGTCGCGCCGCCGGCAACACCGTTCAGGGCGGAAATTCTCGCCGTTCCGATTTTAAAAATCAAGATCAATGATTTGAATAATCCGGAAATTTTGTCGCGTTTAAAACAAGAGCTCGCGCAATTCAGCGGCCAAAGCAAGGTTTATTTTTATCTGCCGGGCGAGAATGGGCTGCAAGTGGTGGAAACAGGTTTCAGAGTTGACATCACCGAGGAATTAAAGAAAAAACTCAAGGAGATAGTGGGGGAAGAAGCGGTTAAATAATTACGAATTAAAAATTAAAAATTACGAATTATAAAATTTATAAAGTTTGCAAAATAGAGATGTGGCACGGCCACGTCTAAGTTTGAAATAAATTATAAAAAAATAAAAACCCTAAACGATAATAGTTTAAGGTTTTAATTGAAATAATTTTCAAATTAAAGAACGATGTTTAAGCTTTCAATACGATCAAATTTTCCGTCCTCTTTCTTTCCTCTTTTTGTTTTTGCGCTTCTTGCCGTTTTTGCGATTTTTGATATTCGTCAGGAAAGTGTTGAATAATGAGCGGCATCAATTCAGATATCAGCTCACAGAAACAATCAATATCACTCTCGATAAAAATATGATTTTTACCGGCATTATCCCTCGTAGCATCTGATAATATAGCTCCAAGATCAATAATAAGACTGATAATTACATGAAAAGCCCCATCTCTTTTTGACGGAGGAATATATTGTTTAATTACATTCCAACTTTCAAAGCGTTGATTGCTTAATCCATTTATTTTTTTTAAAAATAAATGTATTTCGTCCGATGCATGATTCTCGTGGTAGGGTGTTCCTTTTGTTGTTTTTTCAGAAAACAAATCAACCGTACCTCCAATACTGTTAAAAATGTTTTTTTTTAATTTATCAGTGTTAGTATTAGGAAATTTTTCAATTATTTCTGCAACGGCTATTTTGGCTTCCGTTCTTTCAAAAGTGTTGATAAACGGAACTTTACTAACCGGCACTGTACCCTCATCCACCATATCTTTGATTTTTTGCGGCAGTTTTAACAGAGCAAGCCGGCTGTTAATAAATGATATTGAAACCCCAAGTTTGTGAGCCAGCCATTCTTCGTAA
Organism: Patescibacteria group bacterium; assembly: GCA_041666885.1. GTDB lineage: Bacteria > Patescibacteriota > Patescibacteriia > Patescibacteriales > XYC2-FULL-47-12 > 1-14-0-10-43-11. The sequence continues at coordinate 3,975 of JBAYGB010000067.1, forward strand.
CTTTTAAATTCCTTTGGCAGTTGCAAATGCGCATCGGCATCTTTTAGCCATTCTTTAAAAGCTTCCGCTTCTTCTATCGGAGTTAAATCCTCTCTTTGAATATTTTCTACCAAAGAAAGTTCAAAGCATTCTCTATCGCTTGCTGATATGATACAAACAGGGACATTAGTTAGACCTGCAATTTTTGCCGCCTGTAAGCGACGCTCTCCTGCGATAAGAACATATTTGTTTTTAAACATGGCCGGTTTCACAATCAAACTTTGCAACACGCCTTTGGACTGCATAGACCGCGCCAATTCTTCCAGCCGATCATTGTCAAAAAAATTTCGCGGATGTTTTTTACTAAGTACAATATCAGAAATAGCTATTAACTGGTAATTCATGGGATTATCCATAATATTAGCCTCCAGTATGTTTTGTAATGATCAATAGAAATCTTAAATAATAATATAACATCTTATAACTTTTGTCAACCTTTGGACAAAGGAAAGAAAGTTTGATAAGATAAGGGCATGGAAAAGAACAATTTAAATAAAAAAATTAAAACTAAAAATATGCCTAGCTCCCGACCCATCAGCATCTATCGCAAAATCGCGATTACTTTTATCGTTTTGACATTGCTATTAGCGGCGGTAGTGGTTTATTTTTCCATTGTAAGCGTAAAAATTGTTATTATTCCCAATAAAGAACGGACCTCTTCCGACTTCACCTTGTCGGTAAAAGACGCCCAAAGCGCGACCGCAGTGAGCGGGTCAACCATAAATGGTTTGGTGGAAAAAACGCCTTTGACGGTTGAAGGAAAATTTAGCGCGACGGGCAAAGAAGTTTCAGGCGCGCAAATCACGGGCACGGTAACTATTTACAATAAAACCGGCGCGAGCCAATCTTTAATCAAAACCACCCGTCTGCAAACGGCCGACGGCAAACTTTTTCGTTTAAAAGAAACTACGGTCGTGCCGGCTAACGGTCAAATAGACAACGCGGCGATATATGCCGCCGATAAAACAGCGGCGGAAATGGCCATCGCGCCGACAAAATTTATCATTCCCGGCTTGAATAAAGTAAAACAGGATTTGATTTACGCGGAAAATAAAGA
>JBAYGB010000068.1:0-5038 GCA_041666885.1 Patescibacteria group bacterium
AAACATAGTTCAAAAAGTGCGTATTAATTTAATTGGTTTGCGAACCTTTAATACAAATTCTTCGTACGGACTTATAATTACTCAGATGAATGCGAATGCCGCAAATAAAGCAAAGTAAAGTAGTAAGGTTGGTTAAATCTAGATTGCTCCAAATTTAGCCAACCCAGTTCTGTGCCTTGCTCATAGTTTGGCTTTTTTCAACTTACTTTTACTAATGTTTGGCTCTAAAAACATTTTTCGTGCCAATTTGAATTAAATTGGCGGCAAGCGTTAAGCATCTTAGCTTGCAAAATTTTAGGGCCGAAAGTGGAATGATTAGAGCTGGCCAAGCATGGTTTCCTTCCCTAATCATTCCTCTTCCTCGTTTAAAGTAAATTAAAATTTTGTTTTAACGAGCCTTTTATGTTTGTTTAGTTCAAACTGTTTTATATGGACTTTATTTGTTTGCGAACCATTAATACGAAAACATCTTGCTGACTTATTACTTTCTGCAACTATACTAATGCCGCGAATGCTAAAATAGACGAAGTAGCTTTGGAATATCAAACTTTATAACTTTATTAACTTTCAACTTTATAAACTAACTCTTTCCCCACTTCACCCCACTTTCTGACATCTTGATTTTATTCTACCCCACAAATACGCTTCGGTCAACCATTTTTTAACTTAACTATACCAACAAAAAAACCGCCCTGTTAATAAGACGGCTCTGTTTTTATTTAACAAAATTTAATTTTACCTGTGTATTACTTGATTTTTAGCGGACTACTGCACAAGTTATGCACATTTCATTAACTAATCAGTTATTTTTTAATTGTTATGTTCGGCTCCTGGTCATAAAATGGCTCAACCGCCATAATCCCCCGCTTATCTTTAATCTGACGTAATCTTTCATCTCCTATTTTTATTAATTCTTCCGAGCCGCCGAATTCCGAGGCTTTAACGCCGACAATATTTATCTTCAGAGCGTAAGCCAAAGCGTTTGCGACCGTTACGCCGATACGCGTCGCGGTAAACGGTCCCGGTCCTGCCACCACCACAATATTTTCGACGTTTTTCAATTTAATTCCGGCTTTTTGCAATAACAAATCTATCGCGGGCAATAATTTTTCCGATTGCTGATATTTGGCCTTAAATTCCCGTTTGGCAAGCAACTTCCCCGCTTTGCCAAGCGCCAAAGCCACTTTTTCCGCGCCGGTTGTATTGATGTATAAAGTCATTTTTATTTTTTATTTTTTATAAACTCCGCCGGATCGCGCAAAACATTTTTCGCTTGTTCCAACTTAAATTCGGAAACCTTTTGACCGTCCAGAACAATTCTCCCCTTTCCTTCCGACGCGAATAAGGTCACATCGTAATTTTTATGTTCCGCGCCGACAGCATGATAGCGAAGAGTTATGTTTTCAAATTTACCGTGAACATTTCCAGGCGCGACCACATTGATAGTTTCATAATCTTCGTAAGGAAACTCGTCTTTATTGCCGGTGATCAGTTCGTTTAACGCCTGTTCGTTTTTTTGATCGGCGGTTAATTTTATAATATCGGCGATTTGTGTTTTGGTTAAGCCTTGTTTTTCTTGCCCCAGCCAAAAATGATGCCGGGCGACATCTTCCAGCGGTAATTTTTGCTTTGCGGAAAATTCCATTACCTGACGCGCTTCCGTAGGCTCAGTAATCCCCGCCTGCGCTATCGGTTTTAAAGTTGAATCCGCTTCCCAAATCGGGATATTTGCCTTCAAAGAAAAATCAATCGGATCTTTAACGTCCGTACCTTTAACCGCTTCAAACAAATCCGCAACGCGCGCGCTCACTTCCGCTTTGGCCGCCGCTTCTTCCGTTTGTCCGGGAGTGAATAATTTATGCCGCGCGCCTTGTTTATCAATATATTGCGCGACAAAATTATCAATTTGGCCGTCTTTGTTCGTATCAACCGCGATTAATTGCATCTGTTCTTTGGCCGCCGCGTATGACGCTTCCGCCGGAAATAAATTATGAATGTCAATTGATTTTATTTCCGCGTTAGCAAACTCCTCGGCGGGTAAACCGACGCTTGCCGAAGTTATTTCTGCTACCGGCAGTTCAATTTTCGCTTTCACCGGCGCTTCATTTATAATATCAACTTTCGGTTTTCCGTAATCGGTAATATTTTTTACTTCCTCCGGCTCTAAATTTTTACTAAAAAATTTATCGTCCTCCACCGCTTTTTGCACTTCATCCCATTTGATTTCGGCGAATTGTTTGGCGCTGATTTTATCCGGATTCGTAACTCCTTTTAAACCGAAATATTCACCGTTATTGTTTTTTATATCTTGAACCAACAAATCTTTAACCCGGTCGGCGCGCAAAGCCAAAGCCGCTTTGTACTCGTTGGAACCGGGCGCGAATTTATTTAAGTCGGCGCCGTAAACTTTTTTGACAAATTCTTCCGCTCCGCCGTAAAGCCCGCGCTTGCCGCTGATGTCGGAAAAATTATTTTCTGTTTCGTAAATTGACCAATCGGAAACGGGAACCGTTTCTGTCTGCAAAATTTTATCTTCCAATTCAGCCAAAGCCGATTCTGTCGGCTCTACTAATGCTGGATCAAAACCACCCTTTTTGTCTTCTATGATATCACGGATATTTTTTATAATTTCATCCGCTTCACCAAATTTTTTATTTTCTATGTATAACCCCGCCGCTTTTTTCAAAGAATCAACTTTGGCCGTCAAATCGCTCTTTTGGTAGGCCAAATCCAAATATCCATCAGCGGTTAAATTATGCGGCTGGGCAACGGCTGTTCGCGCCGGATATGAAGCAATTTTTTCCGTCGGAGTGGGCGACGGCTCCGGAATATTCGTAGGACTTGGTGATTGAACTTTAAATTCCGTAGGCGTTAGCGACGGCTGTTCAACCGGGGATGAAGTTGGGGAGGGCGACTGTTGCAAAGTAGGTGAAGGAGATAAAGTTTCTATGGGAGTTTGAGCGGGCGTTGGCGATTGCTCCGGCGTAGCAGTTGGGGTTGCCGGCGCCGTTTCTGCCGGTGAAAATGTCGGCTGTGTGGCGGAAATTTTTTCTTTTACACTGGTAAAATTTAACTCGGGAGTAACTGTGTTTAAACCGCTATTATCCTTTTCTGTAAGATAATGCCAAATGTTAATTGTTATCGGATGATGGATAATATTAATTAATGATCGCTTCAAAGTATTGGCGATGAAAAGCACACTGGCTGTTTTACCCGCGGTTTCTGCAGTCTTTAAACCATAGGAAATCAAATCTATCGTTCCCAATTTGCCGACCATATTATCCATGTCCTGTAAAAATTTTTCATTCCACCAAAGCAAATTATTTATTTTTGACTGGCGTTTTTCCGAATCTATTGATTTATTTTGTTCCAAACTAGCGATTTTATCATTGACCCAGCGCAAACGCCACATTACGGTTTTACGCATCATGTCCTGCGCGATATTATTTAGAGCGCCAAAATCTTGATCCTTATTATTTTCAAAACGTTTGAGAATAATCTCCGGCAAACCTTGCCGATAGGCTGCTTTTAACTTTTCCCCGTCCGCCTTAAACTCCGCTTCTTTTTCCGAAGTAATTGTCATTTCCTCTATTTGTTCCGGCTGACTTTCAAATTCGGCATAATATTCCGGCTTTCTTTCCATCAGCATCTTCTGGCGCGTCTCTTCCAATTCCTCTAGTTGTTGTTTTTTTTCTGCATCAAACAACTTTTCGTCTTGTTGAATAGCTATTTTTTTATCGGCAATTGTAGCTAATGATTTTAAAATTATTACATCATTAGGGTCGCCAGGGTCTAAGGCGGCGATGCTGTCCATTTTTTTTCCAATACCCGCTTTTTCGTACAACGCCCAAGCTTCTTCTTCCGCTGTTTTTTCGTCCAAATATTTTACCTCTTCTTTATCCAACCGCAACCGTTTGGCAACGCCCGTCGCTTCCGTCGCGGCCATTGTGCCATACATCGCGAGTTTATACATGGCAGAAAAACCTAAACCACATACTTTACCGAGATTGCTAAGAATTTTCATCGCTCCCAGCGCTTTTTGCCATTTGGTTTTATCCTGCTTTTTTTGGAACTCAATTTCCCGCTGTTCGCGCGCCGCGTAGTCGTTTGACCATTCTTTGAGCAAATCGTTTGTCTTTTGCGTCCATTGGTAATTGATTTTTTCACTCAAAAAAGATAATGTTCCCTTTAAAAATCGCGCTTTATATTGTTCAATAACGGACCCAGTGTTCGCAAATTTTTCCGCAAGTCCTGTCTTATCTATTTTCTCTTTTAATTTTTCCGGCAATTCCTCTTGATTTAATATTTCATTCAAAAATTTAGCTTCATAATTTCTGGGTCCATTGCCTTCGTCTATTTCTTCTATTAATTCATCAATATCTCGCCAATCTATATTTTCTATATCTTGCGATTTTTCATTCGCTGATAAATTCTCACTTTGTTCTGTTAAAGATTTTTGCAATGCTTGATCCGCTTCGGCAATTTGTCCCAAATCAATTTCATCCGGCGTTTCTACTTCCGTTCCTTGTTCTCCTTCTGAATTTTTTACACTTATTGCCGCTTCTTCAAATTTTTTTTCTTCATTTTCTGCTTTTTCCACTAATTCATCTTTAAAAATAATTGGCTGCGGTTCAATGGGTGAAACTTGTACTGTCGTTTCCATTGGTTTCTTTGTACTTTTTATCTCTGTAAGCGCTGCTAAAGCTTCAGATTCGCTTGTATACAATAAATAATCTTTAATAGACCACGGCACTTTCAATTCATTATTATATTCTTTTACTCTAGTCTTTGTCGTCACTATTTCTTTGTCGGTATCAATATCAACTACCATGCCAACTGCTTCAACCTCCGTTCTTAATGAATTTATAAGCCAAAGCGGCCGCCCTATTTCAATTTTATTTCCGTTTACGTCTTTTATTTCTTTTGGCTGTTCTGAAATATTACTTATTTCTTCCGTTTTATTTTCCTCCGGCTTAACTTCCTTTTTTACTTCGTTTATCCCGTTTTTTTCATCTGTCGCTACTGCTTGTTTTTCTGT
>JBAYGB010000069.1:0-5026 GCA_041666885.1 Patescibacteria group bacterium
CGCAATGTTTCATTTATTTTAAATTCCGTAACCGGTTTGCTTAAAACATAAACCGCGTCGCAGAGTGAACCGCAAATAACCGGCACGCGCAAAGAAAGACCGTCAAATTTTCCCGCTAATTGCGGAATGGTTTTGGTCACGGAAACGGCGGCTCCGGTCGTGGTTGGAATAATATTGAAAGCGGCGGCGCGCGCCCGGCGCAAATCTTTATGCGGCCCGTCAACCAAAGTTTGATCGGCGGTATACGCATGTACCGTGCTCATTATCGCTTTTTTAACGCCAAAACTTTTGTTCATCACTTCGGTAATCGGCGCGAGGCAGTTCGTCGTGCAAGATGCCATAGAAATAATTTTATCGGCTTTGGTAATTTTATTTTCATTTACACCCAAAACTATTGTTTTAATATCATCTAATTTTGCAGGCGCGCTAATTATGACTTTGCGGGCGCCCGCGCTTAAATGCAAAAGCGCGCTTTCTTTGTCCGTAAAGCGGCCGGTGCATTCCAACACCACATCAACGGCCATTTTTTTCCACGGCAGTTCCTGCGGTTCTTTAATGGCAAAAACCGGATAATCTTTGCCGTCAATTCGCAGCGATGCCGCGCGCGCCTCTACTTTTTTATCGTATTTGCCGTAAACGCTGTCATATTGCAATAACTGCGCCAGCGTCTTAGTATCGGTTAAATCGTTAATCGCGACCACTTCCACTTTTTCATTTTTTAATAAAATTTTAAACGCGCCGCGCCCGATGCGGCCGAAGCCGTTAATCGCGACCCGCACTTTATTTTTGGAAATGAATTTGGTAAACATATTGTTTGGTTAATTAATTTATAGAGTTAAGTTATGAGATTGAGAAACTGGAAACTAATGGAAACTACGGAAATTATTCAAAATTAATTATTGATTTCATAGTTTCGCGTGAAGCGCAAGTTTCTCAATTTCTATTAGTTTCCAGTTTCTTAATTTACTGATTAATTATTATTATACCACATAAAAAAACTAAAAACAAAACTAAAAGGCATTCCGGAAATCGGAATGCCTTCTTTTTTTTATAAATTTTTATGATTTGCTACTTTCTAAATTTTATCTTATCAAGCGATATATCAAAAATATTTTCACTGCCGTTATTATCCGTTCTTACCCGCAAATCCACGCTTTGTTTTAAAGTATGCCAGCCGATAACTTCCGCTTCCACGCCTTCGTAGGAAACAATTGCGCCGATAGCCGGCAACTTCTTGGCGAGTTCGGCATAGCCTTCGTGCTCAAAGCGCAAACAGCACATCAGGCGGCCGCAGATGCCGCTTAGACGCTCGCTGCCGCGATGAGCGATTTGCTGAACATCCGCCATGTCGGAATTGATGCCGCCGAGTTCGTGCAAAAAAGTCCGGCAACACATCGGCCGCACGCCGCACCGTCCGGCATCGCCGCAAATTCTCGCCTCGTCGCGGATGCCGACCTGATATAAAATAATTGATTTTTGATAATGGCGCGACAAATCTTTAACCAATTCGCGAAAGTCAATCCGTCCGTCGGCGATAAAAGCGAATTTCAGCCGCGAGTTATCAAACGACGCGTGCACGTCAATTATTTTCATTGATAAATTATGCTTTTTTACCAAACTGCGGCAATACTGCATGATTTCTTCTTTCGCTTCCGCGCTTAAAACTTCTTTGATTTCATTCGCCTCGGCAAAACGCACTATCGGTTTTAATTCCTCTTGAACCTCCGCTTCTTTAATTTCTTTTAAACCCGCGACCGTACCGACATCGCCGCCGACTTCCGTTTCCACAAAAACTTTATCGCCGATTTTTAAACTTAATTCGTTGGCGTTGTTAAAGTCGTAAATTTTATCCCACGAGGCGAATTGAATCTGAACTATCTGCATAAAAAATTTTAAACTATGCCAAAATTAAAATCGTTCCGAAACCCAAAATTTTAATTTTTGATATTTAAAATTTGGGATTGTTTTGGAATAATTTGAAGTAATTTGAGTTTTTGAGTTTATAAAGAGTATCTGACAAATTTTACTATTTTCACATCTCCCAAAATTTCCTTCACTTTCTTCTTATCATCTTTTATATATTCCTGTTCAATCAAGCAAACATCCTGAAAATATTTTTGCAACTTCCCTTCCATGATTTTTTCCCACATCGCTTCCGGTTTATTTTCATTTTTCAATTGCTCCCGATAAATTTCTTTTTCTTTCGCGATTTCCTCCGTTCCGTTTGTTTGCGCTTCATTAATGTCTATATATTTAGGGTTCGCGGCGGCAACCTGCATGGCAATATCAATCCCCAAATTTTGCTTGTCCGGCGCGTTTAATGAAATCAAAACGCCAATAAGACCACCGGCATGAATATAGCTTGCGACCGTGCCGCTCGGGTTGCTTAATACTTCCATTCGCTTAATCGCTAATTTTTCACCGATGGTGCCGCTAAAAATATCCAGCTGTTCTTTAACGGTGGAATTATCAAAAGGTAAAGTAAACAATTCGTCTAAATTCGCCGGCTTTTGCTCCTTTATTATCGTAAAAATTTCCGCGGCAAAATTTTTAAACTGCTCGTTGCGCGCGACAAAATCCGTTTCGGAATTTATTTCCAAAATATAACCTTCATTCGCGTTTGCATTTACGCCGACCAAAATTAAACCTTCGCCCGCCTCGCGATCCGCGCGTTTAGCGGCTTTAATTATTCCTTTTTTGCGTAAAATTTCCGCGGCTTGTTCCAAATCTCCGTTCGCTTCCGTCAGCGCCGTTTTACAGTCGCCGATGCCGCAGTTAGTTTTTTCGCGCAGTTGTTTTATAAGGTCCATTGAAATTAACATACTTTTAAATTTACAAGTGACAAAATTAATTCTGATTAATTCAATTATTTTAGATGTATTTGAAAATATATAGAAACATACTCCGACCAGCCGAGACGGCGGGTCGTCGCGAAATATATTGAAACTAATGTAAATTTTTTTTATAGTTTCTCTTGTATTTCACGACCGAAGGGAGTGTATTTCTATGTATTTCTATTTTTATTGTTTTTTTGCTGTTTGATTATTAGGAGCTTTTACCTGCGTCCGTCCGTCCAATACCGCCTGCCGAAAATATTCCATTACCAATTTAACCGCTTTGGTCGCATCATCGTTTCCCGGAATCATATATTTTACATTCGTCGGGTTAACGTTGGTATCGCAAACCGCGATTACCGGCACGCCTTTCTTTTTGGCTTCCTCCAAAGCAGTTTTCTCATGCTTAATGTCCCAGATAAAAATCGCGTCCGGCAATTTCTTTAAGTTTGCGATGCCGCCCACCATTTTTTCCAATTTTTCAATTTTGCGGGAAAAATCCAGTTGCTCTTTTTTAGTATATTTCGCCAATCTGCCGGTTTCCTTTTTTTCTTTTAAATCCGAGTAATCTTTGGTCAGCCGTTTGATAACCGCAAAATTGGTGAGCGTGCCGCCCAGCCAGCGATTTTCCACGAATGGCAGTCCAAGCTCTTTCGCGGTTTTAACAATACTCGCGCGCACCTGTTCTTTGGTGCCGACCAAAAGAATGGTTTTATTCTCGCCCGCGAGCTGACTGATAAATTCTAATGCTTCCGCGAACAGAACGGCGGTCTTTTGCAAATCAATGATGTGCACGCCGGCGCGTTCGCCAAAAATAAAAGGCGCCATTTTTGGGTGCCACTTAGATGTTCGATGCCCAAAGTGCATTCCAGCCTTAAGCATCTCTTCCAACGTTGGAATTTTTACCATATTTTTTTCCTTTATTCCTCCGCCTCACTTTTCCCGCTAGATTTAACAAATCCAAGCGAGACAAGGAAAATTTTATTAAGGCGTGAGAGATTTATAAATTATGCTTATACTTTAAGATATATCGCAAAAAAAGTCAACCCTTGCCAACTTAAACGATATATGATAGTCTTTATTTCAGTATAATTATTTTAAATTAGCAATTTGCGGCATTCGCATTTACCCTGTGAAATATTGAAAATTTCACGAGGTGAATCTGACTACTATTAAATCCGAAGGAAAAATTCGTATTAAAGGTTAAATAACCATTTAAATTAAAATAAATACTTTGAACTATGAAGAAGGACATTCACCCCAAGTATTATTCTGACGCCAAAGTAACCTGCGTCTGCGGAAACACTTTCACCACCGGTTCAACTATGCCGGAAATAAAAATTGAAATCTGCAGCGCCTGCCATCCTTTTTATACCGGCAAGCAAAAGTTGGTTGATACCGCCCGCCGCGTGGATAAATTTCACAAACGCGCCGCGCAAGCAACTGATATGGCCGCTGTTCGCAAAGGCAAGAAACAAAAGCAAGCCGCCCGCGTCGCTAAGCGCGCGACCGGCGAAGTTACGGTTCACCCCAGCACCTTAAAAGGTGAAGGGGTAAAAGCGAAAAAGGAAGATAAAAAATAACTCTACAAAATTAATGAGTGATTATTACGTTATTGTTGTTTTTATGCTACAATAAAGTAAAATCGCTCGTTATTTTTTTCTGGCAATAATGTCATTTTCATCTTTCTTTTGTCATCCCCGTGAAAACGGGGATCTCTAATTTATTTTAATGTTGTTCTCTCGCATCTTAGATTCCCGCTTTCGCGGGAATGACAACAAAATTTTATGTATTCCGACCTAAAACAAAAATTAAAACTTCTTGAAACCGACCTTAACGATTCGGCCAACTTTTCTGATACTGCAAAAATGACCAAACTTAACAAAGAATACAGCGATCTTAAATATATCGCCGACTTAATCGCGGAATTGGAAAAAACGGAAAATGATATCGCCGGCAATAAAGAAATTATGAAGACGGAAAAGGACGCGGAGTTAAAAACGATGGCCGAAGAAGAATTAAAAAATTTATTAAAAAAACAAACGGAACTCGCGGCGCAAATTGAAGAAGAATTACACCCGAAAAACCCGCTGGACAAAAAAAACGCAATCGTGGAAATCCGCGCCGGCACCGGCGGCGATGAGTCCGCGCTGTTTGCGGCGCAACTCTATGGCATGTACGCCAAATACGCG